>JAFXOI010000016.1 GCA_017528825.1 Elusimicrobiaceae bacterium
ACACTCGGCACAAAGCAACCGGGTAATTAGTCCGTTCACTTTGTGCCTGCTATCGGCTGCTTTTGGAGTGTGAAGGTGCCTTGAGTATCCTCAAAGCTCTCCGTATTCTGCATACGGTTCCAAAAACAGATTAAATTGTAACTACTTTTTCAGTATAGCAAATTTTTTTTGGTGTAACCGCGTATGAAACATTATTGCCTATCAACCGGCATTTTGCCGCGCGCTTTTTGTTTGCCGGTCAAAATATCTGCGGCAGTTTGTTGTGCTTCTGCCGCCGGACTAAATAAGTACAAGCGGGTTTGCAGAGAAGAGATGTCTTCCGTACCGAAAGGACTGCCAAAACTTACAAAAATACTGCGTCTGCAACATTGGCAAGCTGCTGCCAATACTATTTTTTCGTGTGCTGATAAATTAATGTGTCCTTTGAAAGCCTTATAATTAGAAAAAGAAACGGCTAGCAGCGTGTCGGTTTTTTTACCCTCCCATTTTTTGACGGATATCCCTTGCTCCTGTAGCGCTTTTATAAAAAATTGAGCCGCCAATGCTTCTTCATTGCCTAGTTCTACGTAAGCAATTTCCTGCCCCGGTTGTAAGGTGTCTATGCGTCCTTGCCACACGGCACAAGCATGGGCGTAAGTGCGGTTGAAATCCGCCGCCGGCAGGCCTGTTTGGCACGGTGCGCGCCCTATCAACTGCTCTTGCAAGATTACGGATTGTTCCGCTTGCTTTTCTAAGCCGGATTGAGTCTGAAGAAAATCTGATAAAGCGAGTGAATTTTCAGCGGCCAGCAAAATATGGGCGCCGGCTTGCAACGCTTGCACCGCGGCTTGTTTTTCATCTCCGATCGCTTTCATGCATAGCGCATCGGTTAAGATAAGTCCGCGAAATTGCAATTGTTTTTGTAACAAGTCCGTGATGACGGATTTAGATAAAGAGGCCGGATATTGTCCGTCCAAAGCCGGCAATAACAAATGCCCCACCATCACGCTATCTGCTTGCGGAAGGGCTGTTTGAAAAGGAATTAATTCGTTTTCTTGCAGTTGCGACAAAGTGCGCGATAAGACGGGAAGTCCCAAATGGGAATCTTGGGTCGTGCGTCCATGACCCGGAAAGTGTTTAATACTGTTAAGCACTCCGCCGTCCTTTAACCCGCGACAAAGAGCCGCTCCCAATTTCCCTACCAGCTTGGGATTTTTTCCAAAAGAACGTGTATTGACGATAGGATTATTCGGCTCATCACACAAATCTAAAACGGGTGCAAAAATCCAATCTACGCCTACACTTCGCGCTTCTCGAGCTAAGGTTAAACCCTTTTGATAAGCGATCTCTTCACTCGCTCCGGCGCCTACCGCCATATTCGAAAGCACCCAAGAAGTGTTGGGAATCCAACGTCCCAATCCGTCCTCATAATCTGCGCAAATAAATAAGTGTGGCAAGGGGGAAGCGGCCCGCAAAGTCTGCGTCAGTTGCCGTACTTGTTCTAAAGTTCCGCCGTAGATACAAAAACCGCCCACTCCGCGTTTGGCCAGTTCCAAAGCATCTGCTTGCTTTGTTTTTCCAAACCAAAATCCCGGATAGATGAGGCGATTTATATTCATAAAGTAATTTGTCCTAAAATAGTTTTTTTGCGCGCGCCGGTGGCCTGCGGGCAATGATTGCTTTTTCCTTGCAAAGCATAGGCGGCCATTAAAGCAAAAGCGGCGGCTTCTTTGGCTAGTGGGTCTATATGATATTTTGAAGAAATAACAACCGGCATATGGGTGAGCTGACGTAAATTTTTCAGCAAAGTAGTATTGTGCGCCCCGCCTCCAGACACAATGATTTCCCGCCTATACTTTGCGGGAATAAATTGTTCGATTGCTTGTGCTATTGCTGCCGCGGTGAAATAATTTAAGGTAGCCAGTAAGTCATTTATTCTATCGGGCGTAAAGGTTGAAAAATACGTATATAAGTAGCGGGATGAAAATTCATTTTTATCTAAACTCTTGGGCGGCTTTTGGAGAAAAAAAGGCTGACGGAGTAGTTTTGAAACTAGCGAAATATCTGCCTGCCCCAAAGCCGCACGGCGGCCGCCTTTGTCAAAAGGCTCTTTGAGGTATTGGGCGCAAGCGGTATCCATCAGTGTGTTGGCAGGCCCGCAATCAAAGCCAAATGTTTTTACCTTTTTTCCTACTATCGACAAATTAGCAATACCTCCTAAATTAAGCAGTATTTTAGGGGTGCCTCGGCCAAAAATAATTTCATCAAAGAAAGGAATTAACGGAGCACCTTGCCCTCCTAAAACCATATCCCGTTGCCGAAAATGACTGACCACCGGACATTCTAATAGTTCTGCCAAAAAGGACGGTTCAGCCAGTTGCAGAGTATTGGCCGGAGTATCTTGCGGGCCGTGATAAATGGTTTGTCCGTGCATGCCTGCGCACCGCAAATCACGCGGACTAAGGCCGGCTCCTCTTAAAAATAATTTTGTTTTCTGGGCATATAATTTGCCTAGTTCCATGTGAAGAGCAGATAATTGGGGAGCGCGTAAAGAGGCGGCCTGTAGCAAGCGTTCCTGCAAAGCCGGTGAATAAGGATAATTTTTATAGGCCAGTATGCCAAACGGTTTGAGTTGCAAGGCGCAAATGGTTAAACCGTCGCAACTGGTGCCGCTCATCAGCCCCAAAGCTATGTTTTTATTTTTCACGCAAGGTCTCCCGTAAAAATCCGCGGTGTTTGGCCAAGTGTTTTTGAGCTTGGGTGCGGGAACATTTTTTTACATGCATCACAATAGCGGTTTTTACTTGATTGCCGGAGGCCTTTAACAAAGCGGCGGCGGTTGCCTCATCGGTGCCGGATACGATACAAATTAAACGTATTGCCCTGCGAATTAATTTCTGATTGGTGGGGCGTACATCCACCATTAGATTTTGGTACACCTTTCCGGCCCGCGCCATGGCGCCGGTGGTGATGGCATTGAGTGCCATTTTGGTCGCGGTACCGGCTTTTAGGCGTGTAGAGCCGCTAAGGACCTCCGGGCCGGTGGCCAAGAGAATAAACAAATTAGCATGAGAAACATCAGCTGTTTTATTACAGGCCATCAGAGCCGTATAAGCACCGGCCTGTTGGGCCGCTTCCAAGGCTCCTAACACATAAGGGGTAACGCCGCTGGCACTTAGGCCAATGACAAAATCTCCGGCACTTGCTATTTTAAGAATATCTTTTTTACCTTGTTGGCGATTGTCTTCGGCTCCTTCTTGGGCCTTAAACATGGCGGGTTTCCCGCCGGCAATTATGCCGATAATTTCAGACGGTTTTGTGCCAAAAGTAGGTACGCACTCTGCCGCTTCCAATACACCCAAACGACCGCTGGTGCCGGCTCCAATAAAAATAATTTTATGTCCGCTTAAATAGGTGCTGGCCGCGCGTTCTATAGCTTGAGAAATAGCGGTAGCGGCCTTACTAACTGCGCGTGCCGCTTGCAAATCTTCGGCGTGAAAAAGCCGAGTCATTTGTTTGGCGGAACTGACGTCTAGTTTTTTCGTGCGCGGATTAATAGACTCCGTAGGGAGTGTTTTCATTTCTTTGCCTCTGCCTGAAATATTTTTTCTGCTTCATCTAATGCTTTGATGCGTAGTACCAACGGTACAATGGCAAAAGTGAGCAAGCTAATCATGGCTGTGATTAAGAAGAACTGTTCATATCCCAGTACCGTTTGCAACTTACCCGATAACATCCCCGGCACCATCATTCCTAACGCCATAATACCGGTAGAGATAGCATAATGGGAAGTTTTATAAGCTCCTTGGGAAATGTACATGACAAAGACGGAAAAAGCCATCATAGCCAGCCCGTACCCAAAATTTTCTAATGTAATCAGCGCCGCCACCCAAGGCAAACTCGGGCGCGCAAAGCCCATATAAGCATAGAAAAAGTTAGGCAGTACCATCGCCATCGCAAACGGCCAAATGCATTTCTTGAACCCGAAACGTCCCAAGAGCCATCCGCCCGCTAAATTGCCGGCAATAATAGCTCCCAGTCCAAGCGTACCCTTGATTAATCCGTAGCTTTGCATCGAAAGGCCCATAGCGCCTTCTTCCACCGGTTTGATCAAAAACAGCGGAACGATTTTTTCCAGCATGGCATCGCCCAACCGGTATAGCAAGATGAATAATAAGATGTAAATGATATTTTTTTGCGTAAAATAGGTTTTGAAGGCGTCGGCCCATATATTGTGTTGCGTGACGGCAGGACCATCTGTAGGCGGAACGGGCGTAATGTGTCTGTGCCATTTAGCCAGCGCCGCAAATAGAAACGCCAAGAACCCAAAAATTAAGGTCCAAACCATTCGTTTGGAGTCTGTGTTTTTGCAAAGTTGAAAAGCACCCGCCAGTAGCATACCATTGGCAAAAATCATGGCAAAGCGGTAGAAAATAGTACGAACTCCTACGAAATAACCTTGTTGTTTGGGCGTCAAAGCAAATAGATAGTAACCATCGGTAGCAATGTCCAAGGTGGCCGATATAAAAGCCCCCGCCAAAAAACCAAATAACGACGCGGTAAAGAATGTCATATTGGCCAACGTGTGCGGATGGGTCCACACGTTCCAGGCACATAAAAGTGCCATTAACAGAAAAATAGCGGCCATTGCATTTTGGGCCCCGAGCATCCAGCGGCGTTTGGTGCTGCGGCTGTCTACCAGCGGGCTCCAAAACATTTTCAAAATCCAAGGTAAGTACAGCCAACTGGTCCAAAAAACAAGCCGGTCGTTGGCATAACCGAGATCTGCATAAAGCACCACAGATACGGCATTAATTACGACATACGGAATCCCTTCCAAAAAATAAGCGGAAGGGATATACAGCCAGGGAGAAGTTTTTTTCATAGTTATTTAAAAGGCAACCGTCCGGCCAAAATTTCCGCAAAGGGTTTAGTCGGTTCGCTGCGTTGTAAAATCATTTTTACAATAGAAGTTAAAGGCACGGCCAACAGTGCTCCCATTGCGCCCCAAACCAGTGCCCAAAAGATTAAGGAAGCAATCACAATCAGCGGGTTTAAGTCCATCCCTTTACCCAGCCATTTGGTTTCTAATATGTTTCCGATGATAAAATGGGCGGTAGTTAGTAACAGGATAGCGGCAATAATATGCCAATCAAGTCCATATTGTAAAAACAGTACCGGCATAGGCAACGAGGTGGCAATGAAGGGGCCAATGTTCGGGATGAAATTAAGCACTAACGTTAACACCGCAAACATACCGGCCATTTCCGCTCCGGTAGCTTTTAAGATTAACCACGTGACCAAGCTGGCCAGCAAAGATACCAGTAACTTAATAATCAGGTAATAGGAGATATGTTTTTCAATGGAAGAGGTGAGCGTATTTTTTTCTTGAGAAGAACGCCCCATAAAAAGAAAGATTAAAAACAAAGAAACAAGTGCCGTATTGGAGATAAAGGAAACGACTATCCCACCCATACTGCGCACCATATTAAACAGCGGCAGCCGGCTTAAGGATTCAGAGACGAACTGGTCATTAATTTTAACACCGGCTTTTTGTGCCATTTCCACAAACCAAGCCAGAGTGGCATTGAGTTTATCGGTGTAATTGTTTAATCCGTCTATGAAAGAATAAATGGAGTTAGACACAAAGATAATGGACAAAGCGGCCGCACTCAAAAAGAAAACAATACCAATCAGTACGCCCAGCCAATAGGGCACTTTCCAGTGTTGTTTCATCCATTGGGCAATGGTATTAAGCACCATGGCCAAACATACAGCAATGGTGAAGGGCATTAAGATGGTTTTTGCATATACAAGAATCCACGTTAGTGCGGTGCCTGCCAAAATCAATAGGCAGGCATTGTTAATGGGGGCGTATGCAATAGGGTCTATTTTTTTAAACATAATTCCTCACAAGGGGGGTTTTCTTTATAGTAGCAAAAAAAGGGAAATAAGTAAAAATTTAGAAAAACAAAAAAGGATCAAAAGACCTATTGGTCGGCTGGGACCAAAATGTCATTGTTTTTCAAAGGGAAGTTAGTATAATAAAAGTATCAGTTCAATTGAAACTAGGAGGAAACAAAGATGAAGAAAGTAATCATTTTGACAGCTGTCTTGTTAAGTATGGGCGCGATGGGTTATGCCGAAACTTTAGCAATGAAAGGGCAAGGTCCTAAAGAGGTAGAAGAGATGTTAGGCCTTGATTCTCAAACCGCATCTGATATAGCGACCCGGAAAGAAAAATTAGCATTAGGGATGCTTGCTCTAATGACTCAAGATGCCAGTCACGAAAACGAGTTAAAAATTATCGGGGCAAAATTGCGAAAAATAACCCCTAAACAATTAGAAGCCTTAGCACAAGCAAATACCACTGTAGAATATATCATATTGTGGTTAGAGCCGAAAATGTCTTCGGAAAAGGAACTATTTGAAGTAAGTTTAGCCCTTAGAAAGATTAAAGCTGCAAACGACTTTCTGCTGCAATACGGTGGGGAAAAGAGTGATGGAAAACTGCGCGTGCAGGCACTTATAACTATGACCCGTTTTCATCAAAGTATTCAAGCTTTAAAAAAATTGAATGGTGCTATCTATAACGAGGTGGAATATTTATTAACAGATCCGAGATTGCCGGAAATTGAAAGAGATATATTCAAATGTGTGGACCAAGGATACAAGGAGTGCTATAAATAAAACTTAGCCTTGGTAACTTGAAGCAATTTAATAATCAAAAACTCCTCGATAAAATTCGAGGAGTTTTTTAAGGTGTAAAATGGGCAGTACAGGATTTTCCTTCCGGTCATTTTCCTGACGGAAAATGCCTGCAGTCCGGCCTCGCGGTTTTTGCCTTTCGCCGTGAAACAAATGCGGCTCAAACAAAAACATCGCTCCGGCTTTTCAAATCCTGCCGCGCATAAAGCAGTTTATGCACTACTGCCAAATAAAAACACCCCTTGCGGGGTGTTTTAAATATGGGCAGTACAGGATTTGAACCTGTGACCTTCCGCGTGTGAGGCGGACGCGCTACCACTGCGCCAACTGCCCTAAATCTATATCTATTATTATACTAATTTACATTCGTTAGTTCAAATCTCTATAATATTCTTTTCTGTCAAAATTTCATTTTGATATACTATATATATACTCATTTGCAAAGGAGCATAAAAAGAAAATGGAATGGAGTGTGCTGTTTAACACCTTTATCGGTATCATCGCTATTTTAAACCCAATTGGAAATATGCCCATCTTTTTGGGATATGTAGAAAACGAAACCCCTAAAGTGCAACGTGCAGTAGCATTACTACTGGCATTATCTATTTTTGTATTAATGTGTACTTTCTTTATTTTTGGTACACGTATTTTGAATATGTTTGGGATCACGCTACCCGCCTTCCGCTTGGCAGGGTCTATTATGATTTTGCTCATTGGGCTACGCATGTTACAAGGGAAAAGTAAATTTGAAAACCAAGGAATTGAAACCTCTCCGGTTACCGGTGGTACTTTTACCCAAGCAGGCAATAGTTTAAGCCGCATTTTAGTGCCGGTAGGCATGCCGCTGTTTATCGGCCCGGGCACGATTACCACGGTTATTTTGTATGCGGAAAAAAGTACCGATTTGCTGACTTCACTACTGATGATTGTGATTTTGTTTTTAAGCTCCTGCATTGTAGGGGGGGTGCTGGTTAGTTCGCGTTATATTTTTGACC
Organism: Elusimicrobiaceae bacterium; assembly: GCA_017528825.1. Classification (NCBI taxonomy): domain Bacteria; kingdom Pseudomonadati; phylum Elusimicrobiota; class Elusimicrobia; order Elusimicrobiales; family Elusimicrobiaceae; species Elusimicrobiaceae bacterium. The sequence continues at coordinate 7,683 of JAFXOI010000016.1, forward strand.
GCATTGGGCGCAATGGGTCGCAAATTGTGGTACGTTTTATGGGTATGATTTTGTGCGCGATTGCCATGCAATTTATGATTGACGGAATTGCACAATTACTCCCCGGCGTACTCAATGCCGATTTTATTCACAGCGCTATCAAATAAGTTGTTTTTTAATCTACATACAGCCTGACACATTGCGTGTCGGGCTGTATTACTTATGTACAATATACCTATGGAACAGTTTAAGCTGATATCACATTTTAAGCCGTCGGGGGATCAGCCCAAAGCCATTGAAGCTCTCACGCGCGGCGTGCGGGAAGGCCAAAAGCGTCAAACCCTTTTGGGAGTGACCGGCTCGGGCAAAACCTTTACCATTGCCAATGTGATACAAAACTTAAATCGGCCCACACTTATTTTATCTCCCAACAAAGTACTCGCGGCGCAACTATATGCGGAATTCAAACAATTTTTCCCGGAAAATGCGGTAGAGTATTTCATTTCGTATTACGATTATTATCAGCCCGAGGCCTATATTCCGCAGACTGACACGTATATTGAAAAAGATTCGGCCGTCAATGAGCACATTGATAAGCTGCGCTTAAAAGCAACTACGTCGCTACTCACGCGGCGTGATACCATCGTGGTGGCCTCGGTGTCGTGCATTTATAATATCGGCTCGCCGGATAGTTACAGCGAGTTGTGTATTTATCTTAAAAAAGGCGCTGAAATGACCCGCGGGCAACTGGGCGGCCTACTCATTAAAATCCAATATACGCGCAACGAAGCGGATTTTTTGTCCGGCTCGTTTCGCATGCGCGGAGCGTATGTGGATATTTTCCCGCCGTACGGGCAAAATGCGGTGCGCGTAGAAATCAAAGGGAAAAATATCGCGGGGATTTATGAACTGGACCCGTTAAACGGTACGGTCTTGCAGGAATTAAACGAGGCGTGGGTATATCCGTCTAAACATTTTGTGGTGCGTGATGAAGACAGGGAGCGTGCTTTGGAACAAATCCGCGCGGACCTTGCTTTGCGCCACGCGGAACTTTTGAAACAAGGCAAAGAGTTGGAAGCGTACCGCTTGAAACAACGTACCGAGTATGATTTGGAAATGTTGCAACAGGTGGGATTTTGCTCCGGCATAGAGAATTATTCGCGCTATATGGACGGGCGTGCGCCGGGTGCGCGGCCCAATTGTTTGATAGATTATTTCCGTAAGTATGATGATTTTTTGATGGTGGTGGATGAGAGTCACGTGGCTTTGCCGCAGGTACGAGGGATGTATAACGGAGACCGCAGCCGCAAACAAATGCTGGTGGATTTTGGGTTCCGTTTGCCTTCGGCTTTAGATAACCGTCCGCTGAAATTTGAAGAATTTGAAAGTTTACTCCCGTCTACGATTTTTGTTTCCGCTACACCGGGGCCGTACGAACTGCAAGCCAGCGGCGGGGAAATTGTCGAACAAGTCATTCGCCCTACCGGACTGGTGGACCCGAAAGTAATCGTGCATCCCAGCACGGGACAAATTGATCATCTGCTGGCCAAAATACAAGAGCACACTGCCAAAAAAGAGCGCACGCTCGTGCTGGCTATGACCAAAAAAACCGCGGAAGATTTGAGTGCCTTTTTAATTGAAAAAGGAATTAAAACAACTTATTTACACTCCGATATTGATGCGTTGGAGCGTGTAGAAATTTTGAAAAATTTCCGGCAAGGAACATTTGATGTCTTGGTAGGTATTAACCTGTTGCGCGAAGGGATTGATATTCCGCAAGTGGGGCTAGTGGCTATTTTGGGCGCAGATAATGAAGGATTTTTACGCAATGCCACTACGCTGATTCAAATTTCCGGCCGCGCCGCGCGTAACGTGGGCGGCGAAGTGGTCTTATATGCTGACCGCGAAACCGAAAGTATGAAATATGCGTTGGGCGAAATGAACCGCCGTCGAGAAATTCAAGAAGCCTATAATAAAGAACATCACATCACTCCGCGCACCATACAAAAAGCAGAAGTGGATTTGAAGGAATTTGAAGCGACCAGTAAAGAGCAAGGCCTGCAAATTTTACACACCGCCCTGCCACAACCGACCGCTAAAAACATTGGCAAACTTACCCAAGAGTTGGAACGCCAAATGCGTGAAGCAGCCGATAATCTTAACTTTGAGCTTGCCGCCGATTTGCGCGACCGTTTATTTGAACTCAAACAAATGAAATTGAAATAAATTAGCTAAGGTAACTCATAATTTGTGCAAGATCTTATAGTTGTATCCATGGCATCTCCTGTGGCAGAACATCCGCCGCTACCTATTATTTTTCCGCCTAAGCTTTTACACACCGTATTTGTGATATTGTCATGTCCTTTACAATAACAGTGATTTGGTTGATAATCTGTTGTAGGCGTATAATTAGCGGGAGTACAATAAAGTTGCAATCCTCTTCCTGTTCCTCCGTGTACCATGCCACTAGATTCTGGTTTACCTACAAAAGCTCCATTTGAAAAAACATACCTGTTCTGGGCATTCAAAGTTCCAGGAACTTCTATATCCAATATGTCATAATTATTGGGAAATTTTCCCTCGGAAATATAATATATATCTTCTGCTTTCATAATACCTTGCAGTATAAGTAATACTTGCGTAGCATATGTTTTTTCTACAGCCACTTGATACTTTGGCAAGGCAATAGCAGACAAAATGCCAATAATTAACACGACTACCAGTAGTTCTATTAAGGTGAATCCTTGTTTCATATTCATTCTCCTTTTCTACTTTGGGAAAACGGACGCAAAAAAACGGCTCCTTGCTTTATGACACTCAAACGCATAAAACAAACAGCCGTAGTTTGCCCTTCGTAAAAAGGGCAAACATTCGGTATAGAAAAAAGAGCTCATGACTTCTCTTTCTTCTGCACCTGATAACGAGCTGTCTTTTAGGTTTGAGTGTGTTTTGCTTGCGCAAAACCGTATCCTTGCGGATTCCCAAAAAACAGATGAAATTGTACACTACTTTCTCATTATAATAAAATTGTCCGTTTCGTGTACAACTTTTAGAACAACATAAGGACTAGGAGAAAGATAGGTCCTTTATTCAGCAAAATTAGGTCTAAAGGCACTTGTTTTTTATGAAAAAAATTAGATACCATAATCACATAGGAGAGTGTTATGAAAAAAATAGTTTTGTTAATAAGTTGTATCGCAATTAGTTTGAGTGCATGGGCGTATGAAGGCACCTCTTCCGTGAAACAAAAAATTAAGAAATTAGCTTTACTGGAAGAAAAAGCATTTTCTTTCCAAGAATTTGAAGCCGACGATGCAGATTATCCTTCTGTGTTAAAACTGGCTCAAAAAACCTATGAACAAAATCCGAATTCCTTTAATGCCGCCTACAATTATGGCATGTTGTTGTGCTCTTCCTACATACCGGAGGGCGGGCCGGCAGCAGACAAGGAAACTTTAGAAAAGGCTTTGGAAGTTTTTGAACAAGCCGGCAAACTCTCTTCTTCTAAGCAGCTGATGCTTTCGGAACGGGAATATGACGTGTTGAAGCAAATCCTGCTGGGGACGGAAATTCCGTTTCGTACTTTAGTGGATGAAGAAATTTTTGGAGTTTTTGTGAAATCTGCACCGCAAGCGCGTCAGTTACAAAATAAGGTGAAGGATATTTTTCAATTAAGTGGTACTTCCGTCAACATGAAAGATGAGTTGTGGCAAGACAAAGCTGTACTGGCTTTCTTGAGCAGTTTGGCTTTGCAAGATTACAAACAAGCGGCTCATTGGGTAAATGTCTTGGGCGGCGAAAAAGCAATGAAAAAAATGTGGTTGGAAAATTATGGAAACTTCTCTTCTATGTTGCAACCGGACGGCCTGAATAAAAAACAAAATTTGAAGGGCTCTGACCTTCAAAAAAGCTACTACAAGGCTTTACTGCAAATTGAGCTTTATGTGCCTGTTTGGCAAAAGGAAGAAACGGCACGTCGCGAATCAGTATTCTTGCGCATGCTGGAAAGATGGTTACAGCAAGAACCGTTACAGCAAGCGCCGTACAAGTAATTTCATAACGTATTACTGTAAAAACGGGGTGAAACCAAAAAGTTTCACCCTTTATTCTTTTTCAAAATTAGCAGTCTAAAAAAGGGGTTGACAAAAATAAAATGCTTTGCTATACTATTAGCAGACTTTCGTTGCGAGTGCTAAAATAAATCACTCATATAGACGGAGATAAAGGGTATCAACTATGAGAATATTAAAACCCGAAGTGGCCAAAGAACGAAAAGAGAAAATCCTGCGCTGGGTGGTGCAACAGTTCGTAGAGAACCGCCGCCCCATTGGGTCTCAATTATTAGCAGACAGTGCATTACAGGATATTTCCAGCGCCACGATCCGTAATATAATGAAGGCCTTGGAAGAAGAAGGATACCTCTACCAACCGCACACTTCCGGCGGGCGCATCCCGACTGATAAAGCATATCGCTATTATGTGGACTATTTAACCGGTATGCAACGTATGGCTGCCCAAGAGAGACAGCGTATTGAAGAGCAGTATGAGGAGCGTGTAGGGGAACTTAATAATGTTATGTTGCACACCTCTCGTTTGCTGGCGCGTTTGAGCGGAGCGGCGGGGTTTGTCTATACCGCTAACGTAAAAGACCAAGTGGTCAAACGGTTGGACTTTTTGCCTTTGGGATCTGGCATGTTGCTAGCCGTACTGGTAACCCAGTCGGGAATGGTGCGGCATTGGCCGGTGCGTTTGGGATATGATGTATCTCCTAGTAAATTGCGGGTACTGAGCCAGTTAATTAATGAAGAAATTACCGGGCTTACCTTGCAAGAAGCGCAGAAATTCTTGTGGCAATATGTGCAGTCAAATCGCCGCGAAGTGGCCGACGTAGCCGATGTGGCGGTGCAGGTGCTCAAAGATATGCAGGCTCCTCAGGCTGAGGCGGAAGAATTGTATGTGGAAGGGCTGGGCCGGATGCTGGAAAATACAGAAGCGGCCGATTATGAAGACCTTAAACAAATGATGCGCGTAGTGGAAGAGCGTCAACGTCTCTCAGGCCTGCTAGCTGAAAAAATGGCCGATTTGCGCCGCTCCGGTAAAGAGGTAACGGTGAGCATCGGCAGTGAAAATGAAATAAAAGAGTTGCAGAACGTGAGCATTGTATCGTCAGCTTATCGGGTGGGAGATAAGACGGTAGGTATGCTTGGCATTATCGGTCCCAAACATATGCAGTACACCAAAGTGATGTCGCTAGTGAAATTTATGGGGGATTTGTTGGAAGGCAGTATGAGTGCCTGGAACGGCCTACCCAACAAGGAAGACGATTATGAGTAAGAAACATCATCATCACGAAGAACCGGAAGAAATCATAGAGCCGGAAGAAATGGCGGAAGCAGAGGAGCAAACGGAAGAAACTCCTGCCGCCGAACAGCCGGATTATTACGAAAAATATGTACGTTTGAGTGCGGATTTTGAAAATTTCCGCAAACGTACCGAACGTGAAAAAGCCGCTCTGCTGGCATACGGCAAAAAAGACTTTGCCGAAAAAATGTTGCCTGCCTATGAGGTACTGCTACGCCAGTACACGAAAATGGAAAAAGCAACCGAAAACGCCAGCGAAGAAATGCAAAATGTATTGGGCGGACTAAAAATGGTATTGGGGGAATTGAAAAAAGCCTTCCAGAGCGAAGGGATTGAAAAAATGGAAGTTGTAGGCAAGCCCTATGACCCGCAAACCGCCGAAGCAATCGCGGTAATTCCGGCTAAACCGGAACAAGACGGGCAAGTGTTGGAAGAAGTACAAATGGGATTTTTAATAGACGGTAAATTGTTGCGTCCGGCCCGGGTAGTAGTGGGCAAGGGTGCCGAAGAAACGAAGTAATTATCTAAAAATTTAAGGAGAAATATATATGGCTAAAATTATTGGTATTGACTTAGGAACTTCAAATACTGCTGCGGCAGTAATGGAAGGGGGCAGAGGAACCATTATTCCTTCTGCGGAAGGAAGCTCTATTGGGGGAAAAGCATTTCCTTCTTATGTAGCTTTTACAAAAGACGGACAAAGATTGGTGGGGGAACCGGCTCGCCGTCAGGCGATTGCCAACCCGGAAGGTACGGTAACGGCTTTCAAACGCCGCATGGGGGAAAACTATAAGTTCAATTTGCGCGGGCAAGAATTTACCCCGCAACAACTCTCCGCTTTCGTATTGCAGAAAGTGAAAAAAGATGCGGAAGCCTTTTTGGGCGAACCGGTGGAAAAAGCCGTCATCACCGTTCCGGCGTATTTTAACGATAACCAACGCCAAGCTACTAAAGACGCCGGTCGTATTGCCGGATTGGAAGTAGTGCGCTTGGTAAACGAACCGACGGCGGCGGCCTTGGCTTTCGGTATCGATAAAGCCGGCAAAGAGCAAAAGATTTTGGTCTTTGATTTGGGCGGTGGTACCTTGGATGTAACCATTATGGAAATGGGGAAAGAAGGTACCTTTGATGTATTGTCCACTTCCGGTGATACCAAATTGGGTGGTACGGATATGGATAATGCCATTATCGCGTGGATGGTAGATGAATTTAAGAAATCTACGGGCATTGATTTGTCGGCTGACAAACAAGCTCAACAACGTCTTAAAGAAGCGGCCGAAAAAGCCAAAATTGAGCTTTCCACCACCATGGAAACAGACATTAACTTGCCGTTTATCAGCGCCGATGCTACCGGCCCGAAACATTTGGAACTGAAATTGTCTCGTGCCAAACTGGAAAGTTTGGTGGACAGCATTGTAAAACGCTGCGGCAAATCCATTGACCAAGCTATTTCCGATGCTCAATTATCCGCTTCTCAAATTGACCGCATTATTTTGGTCGGCGGTCCGACTCGTATGCCGATCGTGCAAAAATACGTGGAAGATCACGTGGGCAAGAAAATCGAACGCGGTATTGACCCGATGGAATGTGTGGCAATCGGTGCCAGCGTGCAAGCCGGTATTTTAACAGGCGAAGTGAAAGACGTTCTATTGCTCGACGTTACCCCGCTCTCTTTAGGTTTGGAAACGTTGGGCGGCGTATGCACCCGCTTAATTGAACGTAACACCACTATTCCGGTGCGCAAAACGCAAGTGTTCTCTACCGCCTCTGACAATCAACCGGCCGTAACTATCAATGTACTGCAGGGTGAACGTCCGATGGCCAAAGACAATGTGCCTTTAGGGAAATTTGACCTCGACGGTATCCCGCCTGCTCCGCGCGGCGTGCCGCAAATTGAAGTGACGTTTGATATTGATGCCAACGGTATTTTGAACGTGTCTGCCAAAGACCTCGGCACCAATAAAGAGCAACACATCACGATTAGCTCTCCCAACAAACTCAGTGATGCCGAAGTGGAAAAATTTGTCAAAGACGCAGAGAAATTTGCCGAAGAAGACAAAAAGCATAAAGAGTTTGTGGAAGCCAAAAATGAAGGCGACAGTGTGCTCTATCAAACCGAAAAGGCCTTGAAAGATTACGGCGATAAAGTCTCTCAAGACGACCGCTTGGCCATTGACCGTGCGTTAAATGACTTGCGTGACGCTTTGAAAGGCGAGGACGCGGCCAAAATCCGCTCTGCCAAAGATGCCGCTTTGCAAGCCAGCCAAAAACTCGGCGAGGCAATGTACAAAGCGCAACAAGCCCAAGCCGGTGCTCAAGCGGGCGCACAAGCCGGTGCCCAACCGGGTGCTGACGCGGCGCAAGCCAATGCTGGTGCTGCAGGCGCTGCCAAGGACGACGTAGTCGAAGCCGAAGTGGTTGATAAATAAGATTAATCAGAAATGAAAATAAATATCCCCCAGTTTAGCTGGGGGATATTTATTGTGATATGAATTAGTTCATCGGGAACATATTCATAGTATCGCCACAGTATACGCAATTTTTTGATTGAAGTATTTTCTGGCAAAAATCTCCTCTTTGTCCTTGAAATTCTTGATTGTAGGAATGATTTTCTCCACATAGAATTTGATTTAAGGGTATGCCGGCGCTACCTATCACACCGGGATCTTTTTGCTTGATATATGCAAATCCTGTTCCAGCATATTTCCCTTTCAACTGTGCTATATTTATTTGTCTCCAATGGTATGGATTATCTGTAGTTAAATATAAAGTCCATTCTCCGTTAGAAGCTTTATTGGTATTTGTACTGGACCAATCTGCTGGAAGAGTGATAGATAATTCATCAAAGTTATTAGCAATTAAATTTCCTGTTTCCATAGAATAAGCTTCGTTTGCCTCAATAATTGTTTTAAAAAAGGACAACATTTTGGCAGCACGGCTTTTTTCTACGGCTTTTTCATACTGCGGCAAGGCAATGGCAGATAAAATGCCGATGATGAGTACAACGATCAAGAGTTCAATAAGGGTAAAACCCTGTTTCTTTTTCATATTTATTCTCCTTATCTGTTTTGGAAAATAGATATGAAAAAACGGCTGCTACTTTCGTGCCTTCTCAAGTGTCACGCCAGCAACAGCCGTAGTTCCCCGTCTAAATAGACAGGGAACATTCGGCACACGCGGGCCGTCGCCTTTGTGTGCCTGAATCGGCTGTTTTTGGACTTGAGAAGGGCTTGAGTTTCCCCAAGCACATCCGTTTCTACAACGGTTCCAAAAACAGATTAAATTGGTACTACTTTTCTAGTATAACAAATTTTAAAATAAATAACGGAAAAATCACCGAAGCGACGTGGAAAAGTTTCATTTGGAAGGGATGTTTTCTTTTACTGTTTCCCGTTAGTAAAATAAAAACACTTGACTTCGTTTTTTTTAGTATCATTTAAGGGGTTAGAAACGGAGAATATGTATGTGGATAAGAAAAAAGGGTGCTTTTACACTGATAGAACTATTGGTTGTGGTGCTTATTATAGGGATTTTGTCTGCCATTGCGTTGCCGCAATATCAAAAGACGGTGGAAAAAGCAAAAGCCACACAAGCTCTGACGGTATTAAGTTCCTTGGCACAAGCCCAAAAAGTGTATTATATGGCTAATGGGAAATATGCCGATAATTTTGCGGATTTGGATTGGGAAATACCCTGGACGGGAAAAAATACGTGGCATAATCAAACGAAAGACACGCGCTCTAATGGAGAATGGAGTCTGCAAATTTTTCACAATGATACTACCATCTGTTTAATGATGGGCCGTTTGTCGGGGCCTTATAAAGGAATTGGTTTTAATTACTATTTATCTAGTTCAGTGTATAAAAATCAGACGTATTGTTTGGAGCGTTTGGGCTATGGTCTTTCTTATACTGGTAAGGAAGGGGCTTATTGTACTGGGATTATGAACGGAATTTATATCCCGGAATTCTCTGATAATAGTATTGCACGTCTCTACGAACTTCCTTGATTTTATCAACTAAAAAACTTAATAGAGTTGGGTAAAATGACATCTTCCATGACGTTGAGCGCGTAGGAATCGGTCATGCCGGCAATGTAATCTGTAATAATAGCATCCCGCTGAGAAATGTCCTGCCGGTACACTTTTTGCATAGAGCTCATGTAGTTGGCAAAACTGACAGCGGTTTGTTTGCCTTCCCGTTCATAAGCGGCATAGTCAAAGCCGTACTTATCAAAAATACTGCGGAAATAATCAAATAAATCCGCAATACACTTGTCTATAGTTTCTTTTCGCTGGCGCATCTGGGCATTGTGATAAATGCGCTCATAATTAAAGGTTTTTAGTTCTGAAATAATGTCCAATTTTTCCGGTGAAAAACCGATAAAATCTTTATCTTTGGAATGGTTGATTAAATCCAGCGTTAAGGTATTAATAATTTCCCCGTTAGAAGTGCCGATTTCATCTTGCACAATCAGCGGAATATCTTCACGCGTAATCAGCCCGGCTTTGACCGCGTCTTCTATGTCACGGCCCAAATAAGCAATTTTGTCAGACAAACGTACAATACATCCTTCGTACGTGGTAGGCAAGCAACGGCGGTTTTGAATAGCTTCCAAATCGTTAGGGGTCTTGGCGGGGCGCAGTTCTTTGGTGGCAAAATCTTCTCCGCAATGGCACAAAATACCGTCTTTGACGGCATACGTTAAATTTAAGCCTTCCCCGTAGTTAGCCAAATGTTCTACTACGCGGTAACTATTCATTTCGTGCAGAAATAATTTAGGAGCAATGCAAGCCGCCAAGGCCCGTTCTCCTTCGTGCCCAAAAGGAGCGTGCCCGATATCGTGCCCTAAACCGATGGCATAAGCTAAATCTTGGTCTAAATTCCAGTTGCCGCTTTGGTTAAGCCCCCGGCAAATGGCGGCGGCAATGGTAGCCACATGCAATACATGTTCGATGCGCGTGCAAATATGGTCATTATCGGGAGCGAAAAAAACTTGGGTTTTGTGTTTTAAGCGGCGAAAAGGCAAAGAATGAATAATTTTGGTTTGGTCGCGGAAATACTCTCCGCGCACGTCCGTCGTTTGCGGGCGGGTGCGTTTGCAGTATAAATCGTTTCCAAACGGGTTTTTATTCATAAAATTATGATACCATAATAAAAAGACCCTGTGTAGGAAGATTATGAAAACTCCTTTCGTGATTTATCAAGGAACATTTGACCCATTGACTGGCGGGCATTTGAATATCATTAAGAAGGCACTTGATTTGTTTGGTCAAGTGCGGGTATTGCTGCTGGTTAACCCCGACAAACAACCCTTATTTTCCGTACAAGAAAGGAAGGGAATGATTGCCGCCGCTACGGCTGATTTGCCGGGTGTTAGCATAGATAGCGATAGCGGTTTGCTGGTAGATTATATGCGGCGTCATGGAGTGTCGGTGTGTGTGCGCGGCGTGCGTAATGCCGAGGACTGTGCTTATGAATTACATAATCATGCGCTGAGCCGGCAGCTCTATCCGGATATCGAAACACTTTTGCTACCTTGTGATCCGCAGTGGCACGAGGTTAGTTCTTCGGCGGTGAAAGCGGCTTGCGCGGAAGGGCATTTGCCCTCAGAATGGGTTCCTCCGGTCGTGCTGGCAGCTCTGAAAAAGAAATTTTATCTCTAAAACGCCATAGGTCTTTGAAATAGGTCTTTCGGCCCAGCTTTGGTTGGGCCTTTTTTTCGCGGCAAAACGAAGGATAATTTTTTATAATATAAGTGGAGAAGGACAAAAGGAGTTATAAGATGTCTACTGCGATCAACCAACAGAAAGAGAATCTTTTTCTTGGCCAGTCTGTTCGTAAGACGGGGGCGGGACATCTGTATTGTTTTATGCGGCCAGCATTCTGTAAAGATGCTGGCTTATTTATTTTAACGGCTTGATAGGATACAAGAAATGCTGACTAAACTGCTTTCTCTTTTTCTAAGTTTCTTGATGATCTACACCAGCGTAGTGCCGTCTTATGCGCAGGCGGCGGAGGGTGCTGCGCAGCAACGCGCGCAAGCCGGAGCCGGCGCCACCGGTACAGGGACGCAGCAAGAATCTCCCCAGAAAATAGC
>JAFXOI010000017.1 GCA_017528825.1 Elusimicrobiaceae bacterium
CGATAACTTCCACGGGTATTTCATCCCCCGCAATATGTGGCGGCCATCCGGCAATGACTAATTTGCACACAATAGTTTCTTTATGTGCATATACTCTTTTATGGTTGTGGTTTCCCTCTATCATAATTCACTTCCTTTTTTATTTAGTAGTTTTCACGTAAGTTATAGAACCGTTCCACATCGTCTAATAAATAGGTTTTATAGCCGCTAATGTAACGGTCCATTGGGCGCAAACCCTTTCTTTTGTAGGTAGTAGTAAGCACTACCAGCGAACATTGAAAAAGCCGCGCTACCGCCTGACGTTTCAAAAAAACATTTCCGGCAAGGTCTTTGATAACGTCCGCGGGCTTAAACATTTTTACGTCCAGTTTCTTATAAATCGGTTTTTCGTGTTCCATATATACCTACAAATCTTTGCGCCCAGTCCCCCTTTTTAGGGGTAATATGCTAAAATAAAAACGTACGGTACTCCTAGTAAAAGTCCCCGTACGTTTTTGGCTTATATTGCAACAGGTCGCTTATTCCCTGCTGCATTGCAAATTTTTCAACTACGAATTGTTATAAGCGAATTTGTTTATAAGCCAAAGTCCCGTTTATCGGGGTAGATAAGTTTAGCAATGCTAAACAATATCATAGTATATGCTTATTAAACATAATAAATGATGTTTTGTCAAGCATTATTTTGAAAAAATAGGTGTTTTATGACGAGAAAAAAAAGCGAAGACATAGCAAATAAAATTAGAATTTTTATGCTAAAGAATGGAATTTCGCAACGTGATTTAGCAAAAAAAATGAAAGTAGCTCCGCAGACAGTTAGTCGGTTTTTGACTGGCGAAAATTCATTTCGCACTGACACATTAGAAAAAATAAGCGAGGCATTAAATGTGCCCGCAAATTATTTTTTTAGCGAAGTACACGGCTCTGCTATCGGGTCAAACGCGCAAGTCAATTCTTCTGCTGATATACAGAAAGATATTAAATTACTTTCTACACAAGTGGAATTATTAACAACAAAAATGCTGATTATTGAGCAAGAAATAAAAGCTCTTAAAAAGGGGAAAGAGTTATGAGAATAGTTGTTGTTTGTTTATTTATTCTTATTGCAATGGCAAGTTGTCAAAAAATATATGAAGCTAATTTATTAAAAAAACAAGAAATTGAAAAATCTATTGAAAAAGAAGTTTGGGATAATATATTGGAAGTTAACAAAACAACCCAAGATTACAATACGTCCACCACGCCGGAAGAAATGGAAAAAGATATGCGTAAAGTGGTAGATGGTATTGTTAAAACAATGGCACAAGAAATGTTAGCACGGGCAAAGAAAATTCACGTGCCTACGCCAATGCTTCAAGACACTTCTTTTTTGTATTCTAAAGTTAAACTAAATGCTGCTATCAAACAGCAAGATACGGATATTAAGCAGTATAAAAAAGAAATAAATTTAACTATTGATGATATTATAAACGGAAGTAAAGAAGCTATGCTTACTGATTGTGCTAAAAAATATCCAAAAAGCGAATGCGAAAAATTCAAAAAACCTATAGAAGACAGCTTGGCTGGCGCGAAAAATAAGCTAACGGCCAGCATACCATTTTACGTGGACTACATAGAAGAAGAATTAAATGCAATGCGCTTTATTTCTAATCATTATAATAGTTTTACAACGTCGGGCCAGTTCCCGCATTTTACCGATGCTGCCTTGCAAAAGCAATTTATGGCCAAAATACAAGAGGTAGATAGAAAAGGCCGGGCGGTAGCGGACTTACGCAATAATGCCTGGCAGGATGCACACAATAAAGTAAGCAAGATTTAGAGAGTTTTATGCCACCCATAAACAAAATATCCGGCTTCAAAAGAAAAGGCCGCAACGGGCAGCGCTACCGCAAACAAATAAATGGCCGCGTGTATGAAAAGTATTTTACTGGCAATAAAGACCAGCGCGAACAAGCATATAAAAAATGGGTAAAGCAACTGCAAGAAAAACGCGCATCTCGCGCGGAAGACCATTCTATTACATACACGGAATTTAAGGAAAAGTTTTTATCCTATCTGCGGTTAGCAGTAGATAAAGGGACAGGCAAGCCACGTTTCAAAGACCGCACTATAGAAGAATACGAATACTGCTTAATCAATTTTGACAAAGTTATGAAACCTCATTATATGGGGGATATGGAATACTTTACGTTGGCGGAATACCGCCGCCGCATCCGTGCAGTGGCTGACGAAGAAGACGCAAATTACTACGGCGTAAATAAAAAAATGGGTTGTATTATCCGTGCGTTTAAGTGGGGAATGACGGAGGGATATGTCCCCGTTATAAATACGGCCCCGCTGGAAAAGAAATTAGACACGGGAAAAATCGTAGTACATACCATGACCCCGCGGGAAGTGTCTTTACTGCTTAAATATAGCCCGTTAAAATGGCGTGTAGCCATTAAGATAGGTTACTATACGGGCGTGCGCCCGGAAGAAATGATAAACCTACTTAAAAGTAAAATTAATTTTCAAACAGGCGTTACTAAAATATACGAACACGACGCTGATCCGAAGCGAGGCATAACGGCATGGGCGCCAAAACGGAATAAACGTCGCTTGGTATTACTGCCGCCGGACGTATTAGAAGATATTAAAAAATTACAGCCGGAAACATATATAATTTTGCGGGATAACGGTATTCCGTATAACGACACAAATTTTTCAAATTCATTTAAGGCCAACCTCAAACACGTAAATAAAGAAATACTGCGCCACGAACAAGACACGGCGCCAGTGCGCTGCACATATAAAACACTACGTAAGTCAAACATCACCACGCTTATGGATATGGGCCTGGATGAAAAAGACGCTTCGCTTGGGCTTGGGCACGCAGATAAAAAAACCAGTGAAAAGCATTATATCAATGCACTAACCTTGGCAAAACAAAAAGAGCGTGAGCAGTTAGCGCAACTAAAAAAAGTAAAAGGATATATTTTGAAGTTACCGCAAACACTGCAAAAATAGTGTCCCCAGTTCAGGTAAAAACAGTGTCCCCAGTTTGTGTCCCCTGTTTTTGGGAATTAAATACCTTAATTTAAGTTACTACCCATTACTACAAATTAGCAGGTTTTACGACGAAAAACAAAATAAAAATCCCCGCTTTCGGCGGGGATTATATGTTTAGACGGATACGGAGAGGGAGAGATTCGAACTCTCGATACGGTTTCCCGTATGCAGTCTTTCCAGGACTGTGCCTTAAACCACTCGGCCACCTCTCCAAAAAATTCGTCGGAAAGTATATATATTATAGCAAATTCTGTGAAATTTTGAAAAATAGCCACTAAAAAATTATTTCTACTCGTATATTTTTTCCAATGAAAGGCATTGAAAAAATGTAGAATTAGAGTAAACTTATAAAAGGGATGGTGTGGGGAATATAGTACGTACCTATGACCATAGAAACGGGGAGGACACATGCCAAAAAACTTGATCATCTATTATTCGCGCAGAGGGGAAAATTACTTTGGCGGCGAAATCCGTGTCATTGAAAAGGGAAATACGGAACAAGTGGCACAATTTATTCAAGCGGCGGTGGGGGGAGATTTATTTGAAGTGGAAACCGTCAAGCCGTATCCGCCGGCTTATAAGGCATGTATTGAGCAAGCCAAACACGAACTATGCGATGAGGCCCGCCCTGCCCTTAAAAAATATATATCTGATATTTCCGAGTATGACAATATCTTTATTTGCGGACCCTGTTGGTGGGGGAGATTCCCGATGGCCGTTTTCAGTCTGTTGGAAAAATTAGATTTTACCGGCAAGAAAGTAATGGGACTTATGACACATGAAGGTAGCGGACTGGGAAATACGGAGCGGGATTTAAAGAAATTTTGCCCCGGGGCGACTTTCGGACAGGCGCTGGCGGTACATGGTTCTTATGTAAAGAACAGCCAAGAAATGGTTACTGCGTGGGCAAAAGAACAAATCGGTTAATTTTTAATGCACTTGCCCAAGTGTGTTATAAAAAGTAGAGTAGAAGAAATAGCTAACGTGTGCGGATTCATAATTTATATAAATAAGGAGAAAGTATGAAAAAATTCCCCGGTCTTAAAACCGGGGAATTTTTTGCGTGAACTGCTTACAAATTTTGCTCTGCTAAATACTTTTCCAAAATGGCGGCGGCACTTTTTACTTTATCTGCACAGGGTCGTGCGTGATAATAGGCCTGCGTGCGCGGTTGAGGCGCGGGTTGATTGGCACAAGAAAGCCCCAATAATTCACGGCAAATGATAGAGCCGTTTTCTTCTTTGAAACGATTGCATAGCTCTTTTATATGTGCGTAAAACGCTGTTTTGGCCGCGTGGTCGGTAGGATCCTTGGGAGCGTGTTTTAAGGAAAATACCATACACATCGCACTCACCGCACCGCATACTTCGCGCTGACCCCCTAGTCCGCCACCAAAACAGGCGGCTGCGGCTAAGGCCTGCTCTCGACTGAGGCCGACTTCGTCAGCGTACGCGCATAATACGGCCTGCGCGCAATTATGTCCGGACAAAAATAATTCTTTTGCTTGTTCTGCTTTGCTCATGTTCAATAGTATAGCATTTGTGCAGGCATGAGGCCTACATGCAAAAAACGTCGAACAGAAAACTGAGGGAAAATTTCCTAGCAATTAGTGGCTTTGTTGGGCTTGTTGTACCAGCGTGAGAATAAAATCCAAATTTTTTTTAGATAAGTATATGGTGATGTTTATATCTTTTTTAGAGTGCATCCAACTTAACCAGTTGTTGTTCAAATTGTTAGGTTGTACGGGGCCTACTATTAGCGAGTGGCTGAGTGCAAAATCGGATCTAGTAAATGAATAGGAGAAATAATCCAAGCACAAAGCTTTCCCCATCGTGCTTACAATCAATTTATCATAGTATACATCTAACTTTAATGTGTTTTTACATCTTATAGAGCCGATGTTTCCACCTAAAAAACGGAGTTTTTTCAAGGGATTGGGGAAAAGCCGTCGGAGTTCTTTGTAGTCATTGGGTAGAAAACAGGAAACGCTTGCTCTGAGTATATACCAAATTAATACAAAAGAACTGCAGAAAATTAAAAACATCAAAACACTGACAACATACATAGATGTAATTTCTCCTTATTGCAGATTGTAGCATTTTACTCTTCAAGGTTTGTCTTATTTAGTTTTAATCAAAAGTTTACTACGGGGAGGTTAAAACAATGTGGTACAATACCAAACAGGAGGAATTATGGAACAAAACTGTACAAATTGTGTCAATTTTAGAAAAGTAGTGATTATCGGATGCGGATTTGTGGGGTCAGCTTCAGCATTTAGTTTAATGCAAAGCGGCTTGTTTAGAGAAATGGTATTAATAGATGCAGATCCTGCCAAAGCGGAAGGGGAAGCTTTGGATATCAGTCACGGGGTGGCCTTTGCCAAACCGATGAAAATTTATGCCGGTACATACGATGATGTTAAAAATGCTTCGGTGGTGATTATTACTGCCGGTGCGGCGCAAAAACCCGGTGAAACGCGCTTGGATTTAGTTAAGAAAAATATCGCAATTTATAAATCCATTATTCCGCAAATCAAACAACGTGATTTCAAAGGTATTTTGCTCATAGTGTCTAATCCGGTAGATATTTTGACGACGGTAGCGGTTAAACTTAGCGGACTGGCGGAGAATCGTGTGATTGGTTCGGGTACCGTGCTGGATACCGCACGACTCAAATATGAAATCGGGCGACATCTAAACGTGGACAGCCGCAGTGTGCATGCTTTTATTATCGGTGAACACGGTGACAGCGAAATAGCCGCCTTTAGCAGTGCTAATGTATCGGGTATTAAGTTGGACGATTTCTGCGAAATGCGCGGGCACTTTGAACATGCCAAAGCCAGTGCAGAAATTGCCGATCGTGTGAAAAACAGCGCGTATGAGATTATTGCCAAAAAGAAGGCGACCTATTACGGCATAGCGGCGGCAGTAAAGCGTATTTGCGAAGCAATTGTACGTAACGAACGTTCTATTTTACCGGTATCTTCTATGATACACGACGTGTACGGCATTGACGGACTGGCACTGAGTATGCCGGCTATCGTGGGTTCGGAGGGAGTAGAAACGCTTGTGCCGCTCAAACTTAACGAGGACGAAACCAAACGGTTGCAGGCTTCGGCTAAAGTGCTCCAAGACATTTTAGCGCAAAATGAAATATAGATAGGAAAAAATAAGGGCGGCTACTGAGCCGCCCTATCAGATTATTTTTCCCAGAAATCAAATTGTTCGTAATTTTCTGGTAGGCCTACAGAAGAACAAGAAACTGTACCTTCAAAACAGGCACAAGTAGTTAATTTCCCTTTTCTATAATCGTAACCACACTCTATGTTGTAATGATCTTTGTAATCTATCTCTAATGGTCCACCACTAAACCAGATTTTCCAATCACCTAAAGAAGCGACTTCTTGTCCTCCTTCTCCGTATTCTGTATCAAATTTTGTTTGATCTCCAAAGGTACGATATAATACAGTGTTGGAAACTTCAGAAGCGTTTTCTACTTCTGCCTTGCAATTATTGGCTTGCTCTATGTAACAAAGGGAATATTCTTCCATTAATCTTTTGACAGCCGGCTTAATTTGGGCGCGGCGGCTTTTGGCTACCGCTTTTTCATATTGCGGAAGTGCAATGGCAGACAAAATGCCGATGATTAAAACAACTACTAATAATTCTATTAAGGTAAAACCTTTTTTCATAAAACACCTCGTTTTGGGGGTCAGCTTAGATAAAAAGGCCATAAAATAGCGGCGTATTACCTAAGCTATTCCACTAACCTGTGTAATAATCGCCGCCAGCCCGCCCCCGAAGGGGCGGACAGAAACGAGGCGACTATTTGGTGGAGTGGAATATGCCTTGTGCGTGAGCACCTAGCTATGCGTGGGCCGAACCCGCGCTTCCAACAAATAATCCTATTAAATAATCCAAATGTTCTTAACTTTCTTTTTTCTCCTTATTACTATAACTGTTTCCATTATAGCAAAGAAATAGTTTGTGTAGAAAATAGTATAAACGAAAAAATAGTTTGCCAATTCTTATCTAATAAAAGCCCTTACTGAGGAGTAAGGGCTTTTATGTGGAATGATTTATTTGTATTGCTTTTTGAGTGTTTTGTAGGCTTTGATAGCTTTTTCAAAACGTTGTTGTACTTCTGCTAATGTATATAAACCATCCTCATTGGGGGTCAGGCCTTGCAGGTGCAACGGAAATACTGCCGGCGGAGTGTCTAAAGATAGCATCGAGCGCTGACGTAACTGATCCGTTGTTTGATAGACTAGGTTAATCGATACATATTCTTTGCCGTCTTTTCCAAGCCATTTATTGAATAACACTTTAGAACCGATAGGGGTCGTTTTCTGTATGCTGTTAGGTACGGAATAGGGTTCTACTTCCAAGGCCGTCAGTACGCTGGCTAAATTGGAGTCGTGTCCGCACAAAAAGGTAAATTTGCGTTTGTTATTCTTTAACTCTTTGTGCATCACTTTCAGCAACGGGTGGGCCACATTAACCGCTATAGCCGGTGCCGTAAACAACACGTCTCCGTAGAAATCTTTAATGCGGGCAATCTGATCCCATTGCTTTTCAGTCAACGTACGGCCGAAAGCCGCAGTACGGGGATTGGGCTCTTCGTAGTATTGCAAGATGAGCGCATCGCTGGCTTTTTCGGCCAGTTTCAAAGAGCCGCGCATGGCGGGTTCTTTATGTAAGTTGAGTATGATTTCCGTATCATTGGTGCCAAAATGGGTAAGCTCATTATTTTTTACCATGTCGGATTTCGATAAATCCAACACTTTTTCCAACAGAGCCATCTCTTGGGCCACTTGTTCTCCGATGCCTTGCAAACCTTTTTCTCCGCCCATAGCGGCAATTTGTTGTAAGGCCAATGCGCGGAATTGATCGCTGACAAAAATTAAACGTGGCTCAAAAACAGGGTCCATGCGGCTGGGAGCATATTTGTGTTTGATGCGTACATTGGCCACCGGTAACATACCGCTGGAAAAATACTGCGCGGTGGCAATGGTGCGTTGCATGGAATTAGCATAAAAAAGTACTTCGCCGGAGCGAGGAATGTAATTTTCCGTGATCAGTCCTTGGCTGACTAACCATTTGCGGAAATACTGCCCCATGAGAGTTTCTAATTCTCCTCCGAGTAAGGAGAGTTCGCTGGGGCCGGAGGACCAGTTAAACCAACTGTGTGGTGTTAAACGCGCTAGCGCGGAACCATATCCCGATAGTGGGGATCGAATATTATGACGGCTGAGGACCAATACTTGTTTTAGCGTGTATTGATCTTGATGCTGTAATGGTTGCTGTGCGTAAGTAAATACACTGCCCAATAACAGGGAAACAACGACGGCTATAAAGCCTTTTTTTAGCATAATTACCTCCTGGGGAAATAACAACTTCTTTTATTTTAACACATATTTGTTGCCAATAGTGAAGAATGATGTCTGAGAATTAGGTTGTTTTGTATAATATATACAGGTGAATATGCCGGTTTTGAGCGGCATAGGGTACCATTTTGTGAAATATAAGGAATTAATATGAAAAAACATATAGCTTTATTAGCCGTATTGGCCCTTGCGTGGCCAGCCGCGGCCTTTGATCCGCTCGGCGCACATAAAATAAGCGCTCCGACAGGCTGCATAGATAAGGATGTAGCCACAGAGGAATTGACTTTAGATGATTTGATACAAATTGGCATTTGTACCAATCCGTCCTTAAGTGCTAGTTACATGGGGGTAAAAGCCTCGGAATCGGGATTGGGAGCCGCTCGTTCTGAATATTTGCCGTCTATTAATTTAACCGGTACGGGTAACATCACCGGCGAAAAAGTAGAGCATGGTCATTATATACAAGGAGAGCCATATAGCGGAAAAGCCGAAGCCTCTTGGTTGTTATTTGATTTCGGCGGTCGCGAAGCGCGGCAAAATAGCACTCGTTCTTATGTTGAGGCGGCCCGTTACGGGTATGATGCTTCCGTGCAACAAATGGTACTTTCCGTTCAGACCGCATACTTAAATTTATTAGCTGCGCAAGAAAGTTTGATCAGTGCCAAAGCCAGTTTGGAAACCTATAAACATTCTTATGAAGAAGCCGAAAAACGATATAAATTAGGGATGGTATCGTTGAGTGATAAACTGCAATCTAAAACCAGCTATGAACAATCTGTTTTGACGGTTGTCCTAGCCGAAAATAACATTAAACAGCAATCGGGTAATTTGGCTGTTTTGATTAATTTATCTCCAGATACTGTTATTCATTTGGCAAAACCGGTTTATAAAGACCAAATTATTGAAATTGAAAACGATAATGTAGAAGAACTTATGAAAATGGCCTTGCAGAATCGTCCGGAGCTGCGGGCACAAGAGCGCAAACAACAAGCTGCTAAATCGGATTTAACTACTTCCAAAACTAATTTACTACCGCGTATTAGTGCAAATGCCTCGGTGGAATATAATGACAACTGGAAACATAGCTTTCCTTATAATACGAACAATTCTGCCGGTCTTTTGGTGACGATGCCTTTGTTTGCGGGATTTTCTAATATGTATAAAATTCAACAAGCATCTTATGCTTATGAGCAACAACAACGCACCACGGATAATTTGAAATTGCAAGTCCAAAATGAAGTATGGCAAGCATATCAAAATTATAAAACAGCTATTCGTTCGTATGAAATCAGTCAAACGGTATTAGAAAGTGCTGAAGAAAACCACCGCGTGGCGTTCCGCTATTATGAACTGGGTAAAGAAGATATTATCAATTTACTTAACGCAGTGTCTCGGTTGGCGGATGCCCGTCAGACGAAAATTACTTCGTTTTACGCAGTATTATTAAGCAAAGCCAATTTATATAGGAGTATCGGAAAATAATTATGAAAAAAGAGACGATTATTACTTGTAGTAAATATGCCCTAGTGTTGCTATTGGGGGGAGTGTTAGGTTTTATCATAAAAGGTAAATTAGCCGGTGGCGGTCAAATGAATATGGGTGGTGCAGCGCCAGCTAGTGTGCTGACACAAACCATGAAAAAGCGCACCGTTGCATTGGGAAAAAATTTTATTGCTAAGGTGGAAGCAATTAACGCTTCGGATGTTATTCCACAAGTATCTGGATATATTGATAAGGTGCTGTTTGAGGAAGGATCTTTTGTAAAAGAAGGAGATGTTTTATTTGTCATCGACCAAGCCCGTTATAAAGCGGCTGTTACTGCTGCGGAAGCGGATTTAGAAAAGGCAAAAGCTACGGAGAAACAGCAAGCTAGCCATTTCAAACGGGAACAATCCTTGTATAAGGAAAAAATGCTTTCTCAGGCAGATTTGGAAGTGGCAGAAAGCAATTATACCAATGCCCAGGCCAATGTGAAGGCTGCTCAAGCCAGCTTGGATTTAGCGAGATTAAATTTAGAATATACGGAAGTCAAATCTCCCATCAGCGGATATATCGGTAAAGCCCTGATGACCAAGGGAAATTATACCAATGCCGCGGTCAGCAAATTAGCTCGTGTGATTCAAATGGATCCGGTGCGGGTAGTTTTCTCCATTACCGATAAAGAACGTTTATCCGGTATGGATCAATTGACCACGCATCAGCCGGACATCCAAGTGGCCTTGCCTAACGGGGAAACGATTGATTTACCATCGGCAAATGTATTTTCCGATAATGAAATTAATGCTCAAACGGCTACCATGGCTGTCTATGCACAAGCTGACAATGCCCAAAATAAACTTATTCCCGGTAACTATGTGAATGTAACAGTTAGTTTGGATAAGTTCCGTCCCATGATTTTAGTGCCGCAAACCTCTGTCTCGCAGGACGCGGTGGGGCAATATGTGATGACGGTAGATGATAATGATACTATTGTACAGAAATATATTGCTCTTGGGGATGTAGTCGGTACCAATTATGTAGTCGTTTCCGGCTTAGAAGACGGGGACAGGGTTGTTACCATTGGTCAACAAAAATTGCAAAACGGGCAGAAAGTGACAGTCAGCCAAGTGGAAGCTGAGTCCGATCAGAAGGAGTAAATAAAGTATGTTTTCGAATTTCTTCATCCGCAGACCTCGCTTTGCACTCGTTATTTCATTACTACTCTGTTTGGCGGGGGGGATTGCTATCAAATCCCTACCCATTGCCTTGTATCCGGAAATTACGCCACCACAAATTGTGGTCTTGGCTACTTATCCGGGCGCGAGTGCCGAAGTAATAGCTAAAACAGTAGGGATTCCACTGGAAGCACAAGTTAACGGGGTAGAAGATATGTTGTATATGAGTTCGGACTCTGCCGATGGCTCATATATGCTTTCTGTTACGTTCAAAACCGGTGTGGACCCGGATATCGCACAGGTGAAAGTGCAGAACCGCGTTTCTCAAGCCACTCCGCTGTTGCCTACAGAAGTAACTCGCCAAGGGATTCGCGTATTACGCCGCTCGTCCAACATTTTGGGACTAGTATCCTTTACCGATAAAAGCGGCCGGATGAGCGATTTGGAAATGAGTGATTACCTCAACAACAATGTGCAGAAAAATATTTCTCGTATAGACGGTGTTGGAGAGGCGCGTGTGTTCGGGGCTAATAAAAGTATGCGCGTGTGGCTAGACTCTGATAAAATGGCTGCACTAAACATTTCCATCGCAGACGTTAAAGCTGCCATTGCCAGCCAAAATTATCAGCCTTCTTTAGGTAAAATAGGTGCGCAGCCCAATGACGGAACAGTGCTTACGATTTATGCGTTACAAACCGATGGTCGCTTAAATGATCCGGAAGATTTCAAAAATATCATTATCCGCACGGATGATCAGGGCGGTATTGTGCGTTTGTCCGAAATTGCGCGCGTGGGAGAAGGGAAAGAAACCTATGGTTTGGGAGGTTCTTTTGACGGAATAATTTCCAACCCAATCATGATAAACCTATCTTCTGGAGCCAATGCTATTGAAACTATGGAATTAGTTAAAGCCGAGCTCAAACGTTTGTCGCAGTTTTTCCCGGAAGGGCTTACCTATGATTTTGCGTTTGACACTACTGATTTTATTAATGCCTCTATCGATGAAGTAGTGTTGACGCTGTTTATTACGTTCCTGTTGGTGGTCATTGTTTGTTATGTATTTTTACAAGACTGGCGCGCTACCTTAGTACCTGCGGCTACGATTCCGGTTTCTTTGCTCGGTACCTTTGCCGTGATGTTGGCACTGGGTTATTCCATTAACCTGTTCACCTTGTTTGCCTTGGTATTGGCTATCGGTCTAGTAGTGGATGATGCTATTTGTGTGGTGGAACGTGTCATTTATTTGATGAATAAAGAAAACCAACCGCCGATTGATGCCACCACGCAAGCCATGAGCGAATTGTCCGGTGCGCTAATCGCTACCACGCTGGTTATTTTGGCCATTTTTGTGCCAATCACGTTTATGGGCGGTATTACTGGGGAAATTTATAAACAATTTGCAATCACTATTTCCACAGCGGTATGTTTTTCTACCTTAAATGCCCTGTCCTTATCTCCGGCTATTTGTGCTACCATGCTACATAAAATTCCGGAAACAAAAATTACGGTGTTGCGTTGGTTCAATTTAGCCGTACAACGTGGTGCTAGAGGATACAAAAATATGGTTAGTTCCATTGCCCGAAAACTGGCAGTAATTGCGCTGTTGTTTGTGGCAATTGTAGCGGCGAATATATTGTTTATCAAGGTATCTCAAACCTCCTTTATTCCGTTGGAAGACCAGGGTATTATCATATTAGATATGCAGTTGCCGGAAGGTTCCACTTTTGCCCGTACAAAAGAATTAATGGATCGTTTGATTAAGCAAGTAAAAGAAACCGAAGGGGTGAAACATATTGCCACTGTGCTCGGTTATAGTTTAACGTCCGGCAGCGGAGAAAACGTGGGTATCGGATTTATATCGTTACAACCCTGGGGTACCCGCCCGACACCGGGATTGTGGGGAATGGTCAAGAAATTATTGGGTGGCAAACCCAAGGATTTATCACAAGGAGCAATAGCCCAGCGCCTGATGGGGCAATTGAGCCAAATTCCGGAAGCCAATGTGATGATTATGGAAATGCCTTCTATTCCGGGATTAGGTACTTCCAGCGGTTTGGCTTTGATGATACAGTCCTTAAATGATTTTGATTATCAAAAATTAGCTAATACCGCTAATGGAGTAGGCTATCAAATGATGATGGATCCGACGATGGCTATGGCCTATTCTACTTTCCGCGCCAATACACCTAACATTTACTTAGATGTGAACCGCGCCAAAGCCGAATCCATGAAAGTGCCGGTGTCTAGTGTGTTCTCCGTCTTGGAAAATTACTTGGGTTCCTCTTATGTAGGGGATGTGAACTTCGGCACGCAAGTAAACAAAGTTATTTTACAATCTGAAAGTAAATACCGCATGACGCCGGAAAATATTAACAAAATGTATGTGGTCAATGCCTATGGGGAACAAGTTCCGTTAATGGCATTGGTGGACTTAAAGTATATTTTGTCTCCGCGTCAAATTACGCGCTATAACCAGTATCCGGCTGCCAAGATCATGGCCAGCCCAAGTGCCGGTTCGAGCACCGGGGCGGCGATGGACCGTACGGAGCAAATTTTGCAAAACTTACCTCCGGGTTATGCTTATGAATGGACGGATGTGAGCTATCAGGAAAAGAAAAACCGCGGACAGCTGACTATATTGATTTTATTGGCGGTCTTGTTTGCCTATTTGTTCTTGGTAGCACAATACGAGAGTATGACCATTCCTATACCGGTGTTGATGTCTGTAATTGCGGCGGTATTTGGTGGATTATTGGGTTTGTGGATTACAGACTTGCCTTTGAGTATTTATGCACAACTTGGACTAGTATTGTTGGTTGGTTTGGCCGCCAAAAATGCGATTCTGATTGTGGAATTTGCCAAGGATGAACGTGCTCACGGAAGTAGTGTAGAAGATGCTGCCTTAAACGGACTTACACAGCGTTTCCGTCCGGTGCTGATGACCGCTTTCACTTTCATTTTGGGTATGTTGCCCATGGTTATGGCCACAGGAGCAGGTGCAGCCAGCCGCCGCGCGTTGGGGGTGCCTGTGTTTTACGGAATGCTTGTCGGTACATTAGCCGGATTGTTCTTAATTCCGTTGTTCTATATCCTGATCCAAACAGGGGTAGATAAATGGAAGAATCGCAAGAAACAGAAATCTGCTTAACGATACATCAAAAAGCCTCCCATTCGGGAGGCTTTTTTACCCGTAAATTCTCAAAGACAAATTTATCTGTTTATGGTATTAAAAAAATGTACTATACGAGGATCACATCGAATATCTCGCACCGTAATCGGTTTTTTAAAAGTAACTCCGCTCAAAGTGCGGCAACGACTTAAGGCCACATAGGTTTGACCGGTTGCAAATGCACCGCTGCCCATATCCACATAAATACCGTCAAAAGTTAATCCTTGACTCTTGTGTATGGTGATAGCCCACGCCAGTTTAAGCGGATATTGCTTAAAAAATCCCTTTACTTTCGGTTCGAGTTTTTGGGTAAGCGGATTGAATTCGTAGCGGATATCTTCCCACACGTGGGGTTCTACTTGGTAGATATTTCCTTTCAGTTCTACTTTGATAAAATCGGGTCCCAAATCATATATGGTACCAATGTCTCCATTGACCCAAAAAGAATCTTTTTGATTGGTCAGCATCATGATTTTGGCCCCGCGTTTTAAGTGCAGATTTTCTTCTGCGGGAACATTTTTTTTCTTAAATGTTTCGTCTATTACAGCCGGATAAATAAATTCTTCGCCTGTCAGTTGTGCCAAGTGTGCCCGGTTGCGCCACGCGGCCCCGGCATTGGTAGTGGAAAGGATGATGCTATGCTCCAAGTCAGAAGGCTCTTTTGAAGTGATACGGGTATTTAGAAAATGATCGAGTTCTGCTTGGGTAATGTGGTTTGAACGTATTTTGTTGAGTAGCAGTGCAAAATTTCGGTCGTCCTGTTGGCGGAAAATGCGGGTTAATTCAAATACTTCTAAATGGATGTTGCGTAAAACATGGGCATCAAAAAAATAGGGGCTTCGATATTGCGCCTGGAAATAATCAAAGAGGCCGTCTGCCGGAGATTCTTCTACGGGGGGTAATTGAAATAAATCCCCAAACAAAATAATCTGTTTGCCCCCAAATGGAACATCGCTATGTGTGGAAATACGCAAAATATAATCCATCGCATCGAGCAAATCAGCCCGAAGCATAGAAGCTTCATCAATGATGAGGGTATCGATAGCTTCTACTATGCGGCGCGGCAATTTCTTTAGATTATCCGTATCTAATAAATTGCTTGGTTTGAGATGAAAAAAGGAATGAACGGTCTGGCCTCGGACGTTTACTGCGGCAATACCGGTAGTAGCCAGTACGACGGCATTTTTGGGAGTGTGCTGAGCAAAATAACGCAGCAAGGTTGTTTTACCGGTACCGGCTTTTCCTGTAATAAAGACAAACGGAGCCCGTGTCACCGGCGCTTCCAGCAGTGCCAGGGCATCTTTCCACTCATCTGTAAATTCTATTTGTTTGTCCGGAAAAGATTCGTGCATGTAGTTATTATACTAATTCAAACAAAACAGCCGCCCTTGTTGGGCGGCTGTTTGATTAGAGAATTCATTAGAACAAATACGGTGCCAGCAGAAACGATAAAATCATCTCTACTGAATAACTGGTTACGTTGATGGCAAAACTAAGATTTAAGGCATCGCGGACAGTCAGGCGTTTTCGGTTACATAGCCATAAAAAGCCCGTTTCAAACAATAAGCACGCTATCCAAATTACCCACGGTTGTGGCATCCACGGTCCTAATACTCGCCAGGACAGCGGCAGGGTAAGCAAGTTAGCCGCCAGTACCGAATATAAAATGCGGTAGCTTTTGCGCGTGTAGTATAAATAGGCCCAAGCGGCCACCAACTCCAGCACAATAATAATAATGAAAGAGGTCCACGCATCGGCACGCAATAAATCATGGCTCATCGGTTCGCTAGGTGCTAATTCTACTTGTAAATCTTTATCTCGCACAATTACGTGAAAATTGCTACGTAGTCTTTGCGGAGTGGCAAATACATTACTGGTACGTTTTATTCCGTCGGAAAAATCTAATACCAGTTTTTGATAGGGGGCATATTCATAGGCGATAGAAAAACAATTATGGGCTTGGCAGTATAATCTTTGTAGTCCATACGTGCCCAATGGAGCACTTTGCAGACATTGATTATCCTGACATTGAATTTGCTCACTGGTTTGCGGCAAGACCGTCGGTTGGTTTTGCGGAGAGGAATAGATAAATGTAAAATCCATTTCCGGTTTAGGCGCTACGCCGGCCCACAAAGGAGCAAATACGACTAAACAACAGACAAAAATAAAAAGTTTTTTCATAGCTCAGTCCTCTATATTTGCTATTATAACATTATCTTACTTGGAAGGGGAATGTATGATTTTTACCAATACACAACTAAATCGATATGCAGACGTCATGGTGTGGGCGATGGAGAATGCCCGCCGCGGCGGTAAATTCAAAAAATATGATACGGTGTTAATCCGTTGCGAAGTGGGGGCTATGCCGTTAGCACAGGCCGTGTATAGTCGTCTACTAGAAAAACGCTATCATCCGATGGTGCGTTTTATTACGCCGGAAGGATTTCAACAGGCTTTTTATTCATTAGCCGATGCCAAACAACTGGCTTATATTGCACCGGGAGAAGAAGCGTTCCAAAACTCTCTAAACGGGATGATTGCTTTGCGTGCGCCCGAAGATTTGATGGCCCTTAAAAACGTAAATCCTGCCCGCATCGGTCAAGCTGCCGTGGCGCGTAAAAAATTGCGTGAAATTTTGGACCGCACCGAACAAGCCGGTCAATTTTCGTGGACATTGTGCAATTACCCGACGCAGGAATTAGCCGATAAAGCAGGGTTAAGTTTGAAAGAATATGCCGCTCAAATGGTCAAGGCATGTTTTTTGAACGAAAAAGATCCGGTGGCAAAATGGAAAGAGGTGATGAAACAAATTGAGCAAACCGGCAAATGGCTCAACAGTTTGAAGATAGACCGTTTGCACGTGCAAAGTGTGCATATGGATTTTGAGGTGCTGATGGGGGAAAAACGCAAATTTATCTCCGGAGGCGGCAACAATATCCCGTCTTTTGAAATTTTTACTTCACCGGACTGGCGCGGTACGCGCGGTGTGTATTTTGCAGATTTGTCCTCTTATCGTAGCGGTAATTATGTCAAAGGCGTTCGTCTGGAATTTAAGGAAGGGCGCGTGGTAAAAGCCACTGCCGAAAAAGGCCAAGATTTCTTACGCAAAATGTTAGCGATGGATCGCGGGGCGTCCCAAATCGGGGAGTTTTCACTCACGGACCGTCGGTTTTCTAAAATTGACAAATTCATGGCCGATATTTTGTTTGACGAAAATTTCGGCGGCAAACACGGTAATTGCCACGTGGCCGTCGGGTCCAGTTATGCCGATACCTTTGCCGGAGATGTGCGCAAACTGGACAAAAAACTCAAAGAAAAGTTGGGCTATAATGAATCTGCTTTGCATTGGGATTTGATTAATACGGAAGATAAAACCGTACACGCCACCGTCAAAGGCGGCAAAAAAATCCTAATTTACCAAAAAGGCCAGTTCTGTCTGTAAGAGTGAATATAGGATCTAAAAAAACCCCGCTCACAAGAGCGGGGTTTTGATTTATTAGCACTTCGGCGCTGAATTTGGGCACCAGGTACCTTCACAACATCCTCCATCGTACGTAACATCCCCATAAGCAGAGCCGCAAGTTCCATAAGCATTCGCGATACATTTGCTACCTTCTTTAAAGGTAGCTCCATGGCAGGAATAACCACCATCTCCAATACAGATACTTCCAGAAGAAAATGTGCCGGAGCAAGCATGCGCACTTTTAGCGGTACAAACAGATCCATTTGCAAAAGTTCCCGTACACGATTCATAACCTCCGGTACAAATAGCTGCATCAAAATTACCATTTTGACAGCTATAATATCCGTGTTCAATACCGGTAATACAACTGCTTCCCGGAGCAAATTCAGAATCATTACAACCTTTATCTCTTGTTGTCTGACAAAGTCCGTCAGTCTTTACGCTAACATGATTGCAATTATTCGCTCCATAATGCTCGTCTCCCAAACAGGTGCCGCCTTCTTCTATTACAAGTTTGTTCTCTTCTATCCCGCTTGTATGTTGATATCCACAAAATCCATTACTATACGGCATACCATTGGCTTTGCAACGGTCTTCTTCTGTTCTAAAACATTTGGTGTTCTTGTTGGACCAGGTGCGGCTGACATGATCACACGTGGCTTTGTCGATTTCTTGGTCTAGTAAATAGGCCGTATAGCCGTCTGCACTGGTTAAATCTTGGCCGTTTAGCAGTTTGCTACATAATCTTTTCGCGCGTTCATCCCCTGTTTTAGCTTCACAATGTAACTGCCCGGCAAACATTGGACTTTTGTCTAAATAACTAGCTAGACGCACATTGTCTAATTTACTGTTCGTAACCCGTATCACATTGGGGTCAGCCGTATTATTGGGCGTTACTAAGGCAAATGTTAAATCACTATTATTCATCGTAACATCTAAATTAGCCATATTATCCGTATACGCACCATTGGTCATTTTAACGGCTTCTTCGGCATCTTTAATGGCTTTGGCACCCGGTAACATGGTGCTCCAATGGCTTTTATCCACCGCCCCTTGATACATGGGTATAGCAATAGCCGATAAAATACCGATAATCAGTACGACCACTAGTAGTTCTATCAGCGTGAAGGCCTGTTTATTTTTTTGCATACGATTCTCCTTTTGTTTCTGTTTTTGGAGAATGCACACAAAAAAACGGCTGTTACAGCGGACTCCTGACACGGTATCCAACTATAACAGCCGTAGTCTGCCGCGCCCGAAGGCGTGGCAAACACTCGGCACAAAACAAACGGGTAATTAGTCCGTTTGCCTTGTGCCTTATATCGGCTGTTTTTGGCGTGTCAGGATTGCTGGTGCAAACCCCGTACTCTGCGTACGGTTCCAAAAACAGATTCAAATTGTATATACTACTATTTCTATTCTACCAGTTTTCCAATCAAATTACCATAAAAAAACCCTCGCTTGTGCGAGGGGGTTAGTCAAAAAATATTTTTATTTCTTTTTATATTTGTTTACTAAATCCATTCCTAGTTTAACGGCTCTAAACAAACCATTATCTAAGACGGAAGATACATTGTCAATCAATTGAAATGTACTGTTTGTTTTGTCCACTTTTTCGGCAGTGGTAATGGCTAAATACTCTACTGATTCAGCGGTTTTCTGGATTTGCATTAACGTGCGGGCCGCATAAATAACCAGCACCACAAAAGCTACAACCGCAATTAATGTCATGATTTGATAAAAGTCCATAACCCCTCCTGTTTTTCTTTATTTAACCAGTTTAGAAGGAACAGGTCAAGGGGGAAAATAAAATTTTTTTGAGGCAGGAAAATGAACTTTAAAATTTCTCGAAGAGAAAATAAAAAAACACAAAATTTCGTCTTTAAAAAAATAAAAAATATTATTCGTTTCCCATTAAAAAATAAGAACTTTTTGAAAACTCTTTGCAAGCTAAAATTTTTTATGTAAAATTTATTTTACCGCGCAACTCTGTTTTGTGCAAAACTACTTTAAGGAAGAAACCCATGGAAAACGCAGAAGTTATTAAGCATATCGTCAAACGTGACGGTAACATTCAGCATTTTGATTCAAAAAAAATTAGCACCGCTATCGCGAAAGCAGCCGAAGTAACCGGCGAGTTTGATGCAGAAACCGCCAAAAAACTAACGATTCGTGTTATCAATATTATTCAACAGTTGTACGCCGATACCACCCCCAACGTGGAAAATGTGCAGGATATTGTAGAAGATGTGCTGTTAACCTCCAATTATCACAAAACGGCTAAAGCATACATTTTGTACCGCGACCAACATGCGCGCATCCGTGAAATTTCTTCCAAATTTAATGTAGATTTAGTGGACCAGTACTTGAAACAATTAGACTGGCAGGTCAACGAAAACAGCAACATGGGTTACTCGTTGCAAGGGCTCAACAACTATATTTCTTCCGAAGTAAGCAAAATCTATTGGCTCAATAAAATTTATCCGGAAAAAGTGAAACGGATGCACTTGGAAGGAGATATCCACTTGCACGATTTGGGCTTGTTGGGCGCCTATTGTGTGGGATGGGATTTGCAAGATTTGCTTTTAAGCGGTTTTACCGGTGTAGTGGGTAAAGCAGAAAGTAAACCGGCTAAGCATTTCCGCACCGCTTTGGGACAGGTAGTCAATTTCTTCTACACCTTGCAAGGGGAAAGTGCCGGCGCTCAGGCGTTTTCTAACTTTGATACGCTGCTCGCTCCGTTTATCTATTATGATAAACTCACCTATGAAGAAGTTAAACAGGCTTTGCAAGAATTTTTATTTAACGTCAACGTGCCGACCCGCGTAGGTTTCCAAACGCCGTTTACGAACTTAACCTTGGACCTCAATGTGCCGTCTTATTACAAAGACCAACCGGTCATCATCGGCGGCAAACTGATGGATAAAACTTACAAGGAATTCCAAAATGAAATGGATTTACTCAACCGCGCGTTCTGTGAGGTAATGCTCGCCGGTGATGCCAAGGGCCGCGTGTTTACGTTCCCTATCCCGACGTATAACATCACCAAAGATTTTGACTGGAACAACGAAAAACTCACCCCGCTGTGGGAAATGACCGCTAAGTATGGTATCCCGTATTTTGCGAACTTTATTAACTCGGATATGAACCCCGAAGATGCCCGTTCTATGTGCTGCCGTCTGCGTATTGATAACCGGGAACTTCGCAAACGCGGCGGCGGGTTATTTGGCTCAGCTCCGCTGACGGGTTCTATCGGCGTGGTGACGATTAACTTGCCCCGCTTGGGATATCTTTCCAAAAACGAAGATGAATTCTTCGCCAATCTATTAGACCGTATGCAAACGGCTAAAGAAAGTTTGGAAATTAAACGTAAAGTCATTGAACGCTTTACGGCGGCCAATTTATATCCGTATATGAGTTTCTATTTGCGCAGCGTAAAAGAACGCTTCGGTAAATACTGGATGAACCATTTCTCGACCATCGGGTTAGTCGGTTTGAATGAAGCGGCCGTTAACTTGCTTGGGGAAGATATCGGAACGGAAAAAGGAAAAGCCTTTGCTGAAAAAGTGTTGCTCTTTATGCGGGAACATTTGGTCAAATTCCAAGAAGAAACCGGTAACAATTACAACTTGGAAGCCACCCCGGCTGAAGGTACTTCCTATCGCTTGGCAAAATTGGATAAAGAACATTATCCGGACATTATTTGTGCAGACGAAGCTATGTATAAAGAAGGTCATCAGCCTTTTTATACCAACTCTTCTCAACTGCCGGTCAATTATACCGATGATGTGTTTGAAATGTTAGACTTGCAAAACACCATTCAATCTAAGTATACTGGTGGTACTGTACAGCATATTTTTACAGGCGAACGTATTAAAAACTTGGACGCCATGAAACAGTTTATTAAAACTGTTTGCGAAAGATACACTTTACCGTATTTTTCCATCACGCCGACGTTTAGCGTCTGCCCCAAATGCGGTTACATTGAGGGAGAACATTTTGAATGTCCCAAATGTAAATCGGCACGTATGCAGGAGCTGGAACGTCAGGTACGCTTGCTCGAAGAACAGCTTTATAGTAAATAATTACACCTAATACCTTTTTAGGGTTACGCGCTAACCCTAAAAAGCAGTTCGGTTTGTGCGCAAAATTGATACAAAAATTGATACAATAGTTGTAGTAAAACCGAACCAGCCGTATCGTTAAGATGCAACCATAAACTAAGGAGAAAACCCATGACTGCAGAAGAAAGAAAAATTGTTGAAAATAAAATCACCGAGATCAAAGAAGAAATGAAAGATGTACACGGTTCCAAATGTGAAGTGTATTCCCGCGTAGTGGGGTATCTCCGTCCGGTACAAAACTGGAATAAAGGTAAAAAAGAAGAATTCGGCATGCGCAAAACGATGCATGTAGAATGTGGTTGCGATAAATAAGTCGTAAGAGTTTTTTGTATGAAAATTGGAGGGTTGATCAAGTTCACGTTGATTGACTACCCGGGCGTAGTATCAGCTATTGTGTTCACACAGGGCTGTAATTTCCGCTGCAGGTATTGTCATAATCCGGAACTGGTCTACCCTTCTTTATTTCAAGAAGGCATGCCGCAAGAAGAAGTAATGTCTTTTCTGCGCCGACGGCAAGGCACTTTGCAAGGCTTAGTAGTTACCGGCGGCGAACCTACCTTACAACCCGATTTACTCGATTTTTTGTCTGAAGTAAAAAAATTAGGTTATCGTATTAAATTAGATACCAACGGGTATCGGCCGGATGTGTTGCAACAGGCCTTGGAGCAAAAGTTGGTGGATTATATTGCCATGGATTTGAAAGCGCCGCTGGCTAAATATACGCAGATTACCGGCGTACCTACCGATGAACAAGTATTGCGCCGCAGTATGGAAATGATTAAAAATTCCGGGCTGCCTCACGAGTTTCGCACTACTTACGATAAAGAAGTATTAACAGACGCAGATATCGAACAATTAAAAACAGAAACGCAGGGACATCCCTATCGTGTGCAAGAATGTTTGCCCGTTCCTAAAGAAAAAAATATCCTCAAAGTACAACATACTGAAATTTAATAAACCCCGCTTTTCGGCGGGGTTTTAGTTTTAATTCATCAGCCAAATACCGGTGTTAAGTAACCACGCAAAACATAGCCACGCCAAATAAGGAATAAGTAACCAGACTGCGGCGCGTGAAATCGGCCTTGCAGCCCGCATGAGCCACAGGGTCATTGCAATCATCGCCAGTACTAATATCATCGCTCCCATGATGTGATGCAGGCCGAAAAACAAGGGCGTCCACGCCGCATTAAGCACCAGTTGCGCGATTATGAGCCAGGTGGCTTTTCGCACGGGCGTATTAAACTCCCTGCGCGTGATGTAAAAGGCCGCTAGGGCCAGCAGTATATACAGTACCGCCCAGACCATGCCAAACAGCCAGTCCGGCGGAGAGAAAAATGGATGGTTTAGACTGTGGTACCAATCCATATTTTGGCGTACAATGCGCACACCCATCCACATAGGCACTTGCCACACCAAGATCCATAAGACTAATTTTGCCAGTTGCATAATTCCTCCTTTTGTTAAGGTCGTACCAGTATAAAGGAAAACGGATTTTTCTACAAGTGCAAAAAGTAATTAGTTGTTTCTTTTTTGCTCATTTTACCGTCGGAAAGAAAAAGTATTGTAAAAAAAGCTTGACATCGTTTTTTTTTTTGTAGCATTTAAAATAAACGAACCAAAAAAGGAGGTAGTTTATGTTT
Organism: Elusimicrobiaceae bacterium; assembly: GCA_017528825.1. Taxonomy (NCBI): domain Bacteria; kingdom Pseudomonadati; phylum Elusimicrobiota; class Elusimicrobia; order Elusimicrobiales; family Elusimicrobiaceae; species Elusimicrobiaceae bacterium. Next base: position 23,482 of record JAFXOI010000017.1, read on the forward strand.
GTAAAAAATAACAGAGCTTTTACGCTCATTGAGTTGTTAGTAGTTGTTTTAATCATCGGCATTTTGTCTGCCATTGCTTTGCCGCAATACCAAAAAGCGGTAGAAAAATCTCGCGCCGCCGAAGCTCTTACCAACATGCGCACTATTGTGAATAATGTGGAAATGGTAATTTTGGAAACAGGAATGAACGATGGGAATATTTATCTGAACACAGACAATTGGTCTGTTCAATTGAGCGGTAGCCAATGGAATAATGGATATTATGTGACAAAATATTTCATATATTCCCTAGAGGATGCGTCAGGTATATATGCCTTTCGTTGTAACGGTGTTTGTACAAGTGCAGAAGATGTTAATAATGTGGACTATGAGTTATGGCAAGATTATCCTTCTCAAAATAATGGGGTCAGTAATATCTCTTGTACCGGTTACACCGATTTAGGTACTTCCGTTTGTAAGGCTTTAGGCTATTAATAGCCACTTTTTTCTATCCGTATGCCCTCTAAAAATGCTAAAATAAGTATATATTTTTGGCAGTGAGGGAATATGGATACCAAACTGATTACAGACATTACTAATTGGCTTAAAACCACCGATTTAGCAGAATTTTGTTATCATCATAATCACAATTGTATTGAAATCAAGACGCGTGAGGCGTTGCCGGCTCCGTTAGAGTGCACTTGCCACTTGACGGCCGTTACAGCGCCGGCTTTGGGCTTTTATCATGCCGCCGCAAAGGGTAAGAGCTTACCCCTAAAAGAAGGCCAACCCGTTAAACAAGGGGACCGATTGGGCCTAGTGGAAACCGTGGCCAAAAAGCATGCCATTACCGCTCCGGTGGACGGTACCTTGCGTATTATCTCTGCCGAGGAAGGCAAGCCCGTAGAATACGGCCAGCCCCTATTTTTTATTGAACCGTAACGCTTATGCCCAAAGTTAACATCACTCCCTTCAAAAAAGTATTGATTGCCAACCGTGGCGAAATTGCCTTACGTGTTATCCGCACGCTCAAAGAAATGGGTATTGCCTCGGTGGCTGTTTATTCCGAAGCAGATCGCAACAGTTTGCACGTGCGTATGGCCGACGAGGCTGTTTGTATTGGGGCGGCGCCGGCTTCCATGAGCTATTTGAACATAGATGCTATTGTAACCGCCGGAAAAATTACCGGTGCCGATGCGGTGCATCCCGGGTACGGTTTCTTGTCTGAAAATGCAGATTTTGCAGAGGCCGTTACCAAAGCGGGTATGACGTTTATCGGGCCGACTGCGCAAGCCATTAAAATGCTGGGCGTCAAAAGTACCGCCCGTGAAATTGCCGTCAAAGGCGGAGTGCCTATAACCCCCGGTTCGAACGGCATCGTGGGCAAAAATTTTCGTGAGGTGGCTAAAAAAATCGGCTATCCGATTATGATTAAAGCAACGCTCGGCGGTGGCGGAAAAGGGATGCGCGCTTGCCTGCAAGAGAAAGATTTAGAGCGCATGATGAAAACCGCTCAAGCCGAAGCAAAAGCCAACTTTGGCGATGACCGCGTCTATTTTGAGAAGCTCGTCTTAAATCCGCGTCATATTGAGGTGCAAGTGGCGGCCGATAATTACGGCAATGCGGTTGCCTTTGCCGAGCGTGATTGCAGTATGCAACGTCGCCACCAAAAATTGTTGGAAGAATCTCCGTCTCCGTTTGTTACGCCTGCTGTGCGTAAGAAATTACAAGAGGCCGCCGTTAAACTGGTGAAAGCGGCCAAATATCGCGGCGTAGGAACGGTAGAATTTTTAATGGCGCCCAATAAAGAATTTTATTTTATGGAAGTCAATACGCGCTTGCAGGTGGAACATCCCGTCACGGAAGCCGTGTGCGGACAAGATTTGGTTAAAATGCAAATTGAAATTGCTCAAGGCCAGCCCCTGACGCTTTCTCAAACCGAAGCGGGTGTGGTGCGTTGTCACGCGGTGGAACATCGTATTAATGCCGAAGACAGCGACCAAAATTTTGCCCCCTGCCCGGGAGTGCTGGAAGAGTGGATTCCGGCCGGCGGTTTGGGTGTGCGCGTGGATAGCCATATGTATGCCGGGTACACGATTCCCAGCTATTATGACAGTTTGATTGCCAAATTAATTGTAACGGCTCCCACCCGTAAGGCACTGTTAGAACGCAGCCGCCGCGCGTTGGGGGAATTTGTAATTGGCGGTGTGAAAACCACCATCCCGTTCCATCAAAAAATCTTGGCCCAGGCCGATTTTATTGCCGGTAATACCGATACAGGGTTAATTGAACGTATGTTAGCGGCGGAGAAAAAAGATGAAAGCCAAAAATAAAATTTTCAGCCGCCGCGCGCTTGGCTTGTGGCTTGCCAAGCAACGTAAAGCGGGTAAAAAAATCGTTTTTACCAACGGTTGTTTTGATATTTTACACGCCGGACACGTGAGCGTGTTGGAATTTTCGCGCGCCAAAGGAGATGTGCTGGTGGTGGGTGTAAATAGCGACGCGTCCGTCAAACGTTTGAAAGGGCCGACCCGTCCGGTCAATAAAGAAGCGGACCGCGCGTTGGTGCTGGCAGCCTTACAATCTGTAGATGCTGTTTGTGTATTTCCGGAAGATACGCCATATAATTTGATTAAACTTGTTCAGCCGGATGTGCTGGTCAAAGGCGGCGATTATAAGCCCAGTGAAATTGTGGGTCGCGAATTTGCAAAAAAAGTGGTGCGTTTTGCCTTGTTAAAAGGGCGTTCCACTACTAACATTATTAAAAAAGTTCAACAGTAGGAAAGGAAAATAAAATGTCTGATATTTTTGAAAAATGCAGAAATTATAAAGATGCTAAACTAGCCATGAAATTGGGTATTTACGGATATTTTCAGCCGATTGAGTCTGCTCAAGGGCCGGAAATAATGTTAAACGGGAAAAAGTTTATTATGGCCGGTTCCAATAACTATTTGGGTTTGGCTAATGATCCTGAAATGAAAAAAGCCGCCTCCGAAGCGGCTGCCAAGTACGGTACAGGTTGCGCCGGCTCACGCTTTTTGAACGGAAATACTATTTTTCACGAAGAGTTGGAAAAACGCTTGGCGCGTTTCAAACGCCGAGAAGCGGCCCTGATCTTTTCTGCCGGATATCAGATGAACTTGGGCGTGGTTTCCTGCCTGCTAAAAAAAGGTGATTATGCCATTGTAGATAAACTGGACCATGCCAGCATTTTAGACGGAGTTAAAATGTCCGATGCCGAAATGGTGCGCTTTAAACACAATGACATGGAAGATTTAGAGCGCGTACTGGCTAAATTGCCCGAAGAGGCCGGCAAACTGATTATCGTAGACGGTGTATTTAGCATGGAAGGCGACATTTGCCCGTTGCCGGAAATTGTCAAATTGGCCAAAAAATACGGAGCGCGCATTATTGTAGATGATGCACATGCTACCGGTATTTTGGGTAAAACCGGCCGCGGTACGTGCGAGCATTTCGGACTGGAAAACGGGGAAGTAGATTTAGTGGTGGGCACTTGCTCTAAAACCTTTGCTACCGTCGGCGGTTTTGTGGTGGGCGATGCCGATATTATTCATTACATCCGCCACAATGCCCGCAGCCAAATTTTCTCTGCGGCCTTGCCGCCTGCGTCTGTAGCGTCTATTAATAAAGCGTTGGAGCTTATTGAAAACGATACTTCCCGCCGCGATAATTTATTCCGCATGACGGATAATTTGAAAAAAGGTCTACGCGAACTGGGTTATGATTTAGGCCATAGCACTACGCCGGTTATTCCGGTGCATGTGGGTAGCAATGAAAACTGCTTTAAGATGTGGCGCGCCTTGCATGAATTGGGTATTTTCTCTAACCCGGTCATCAGCCCGGCTGTGCCGCCAGGCCATGCTTTGATGCGCTTGACCTTAATGGCCACCCATACCGACGAACACGTCAAACAAATCATTGATGCGTTTGCCAAAGCTGGCCGCGCAGTAGGAATTATTAAATAAATTAAACCCCGCTTCGGCGGGGTTTTTTACAGGAGCGTATATGGCGATCACTGTTTTGGATGCAGAAAATAAGCTGAAAGAATTTATACAATTTCCGTTTGATTTGTATGAGAAAGACCCTTATTGGGTGGGGGAACTGAAAGCCGATACGCGCAAATTATTGGACCTTAAAGATAGCTTTTGGAGCCGCGCGCGCCGCAAATTGTTATTGGCTTATAAAGACGGGAAAATCGTCGGACGTTTGTGTGCGCTGGTTAATGATGCGTACAATGAATTTCACCACGAAAATATAGGTTTCTTTGGCTTTTTTGATTGTGTCAATGACGCGGAAGTGTCGCACGCTCTTTTTGCGGAAGGAGAAAAATGGTTGCGTGCACAAGGGGTAACCGCCGTGCGCGGGCCTGCCAATCCGTCGTCTAATCATCCCTACGGACTTTTGGTGGAAGGTTTTGACAGTATGCCTGCCATTATGATGCCGTACAATTATCCCTACTATGCCGAGCTGATTGAAAAAGAAGGTTTTAGTAAAGCGAAAGATTTATTGGCTTTTGAGCGTACACGCGACGATAAATTCAGCCCGTTATTTGAAAAAATTGCCGCGCGCGCCATGCGTGGTAAAGGATTAACCTTGCGCCGTCTTGATTTGAAAAATCTGAAAAAAGAAGCCGTCATAATCCGCGATATTTACAATAAATCTTGGGCGGAAAATTGGGGGCATACGCCTATTTCCGAAGCGGAAATACAGGAAATGGTGGACGAACTACAATGGGTCTTGCGCGTGGAAGGCACGTGTGTGGCAGAAGTGGACGGTGTGCCGGCCGGATTTTATATTGCAATCCCTAATATGAATCATGTGTTGAAAATTTTGCGCGGAACTTTGTGTAATCCGTTGCGCACCTTGCGTGCGTGGCGCGCGTGGGGAAAAATACGCGATGCGCGGCTGATTATGCTAGGCGTGGACCCGGCGCATCGTAAACGCGGACTGGATGTAGTGCTGATTAATCACATCGTCAAATACGGCGTAGCGATATGGGATAAAGCGGAGTTGTCGTGGGTGCTTGAGGACAATGAGGGAATGCTACACGGCATTAAAGAGGCCGGCTGTTATCCGATTAAACGCTACCGCGTGTATGAGAAAAAGATTGTGTAACTTGTCGTCGTGCTACGGTAAAGAATAAAAGCGGGTCCAACTATCATCAAAAATTAATTTTCCATTAAACAATTTTGTACAATAGTCTCCTTTTCCGAATGCGGAAGAGAAAATAAAGGGAGTCGCGGCGGGTCTTTCCATACATACAATGGTGTGATTATGAGGTTTCAGTTGTGTTTCTGGTCTATCAAGAAAGTAGACGAAACCTGTTCCTTGATATTTTCCGCTTATACGAGCCATAAAAATACTTTTGCCAGGATATTTTTCTAATTGAACAGACCAGTCTTTATTAGATCCCGTATCATCATAATTAGATGTGAGAAAACTTGTATTTTCTGTCCATGGAATTTGTATGCTTAAATCACTAAATGATTTTGCATATTCTCCATTTTCTAAATAATATATTTCATCTGCTTCGCCTAATGATTTAAGTAAAGTTAATCCTTCCGTAGCTTTTGCTTTTTCTACGGCTTTTGTATATTGCGGTAAAGCTATCGCGGTAAGTATACCGATAATTAGCACCACAACTAATAATTCAATAAGGGTAAAACCTTGTCTTTGTTTCATACTATTCTCCTTTTCTGTCTTTGGAAAATAGTGCATAAAAAACGGCCGTTATTTTTTGAGCCGAAGAAGTGACCCAAAGCATAACAGCCGTGGTCTGCTATTCTCCGAAGAGAATAGCAAACACTCGGCACCACACTGCTAATGGATCAGATTAGCCGTGTAGTGCCTAAAACGACTGTCTTTGGACTTCTTCGTGCCTTTGGTCTCCCAAAAGCTCTCCGTATTCTACATACGGTTCCAAAAACAGATTAAATTGTGTACGTCTATTGTACTACTTTTTATTCTAGCAAATCTTTTTGATACGCTGTTACTCTATAACGTGCCGTTTTTATTAATTTGGCTGCACAACTCCTTTTCCATATCGGGTGTTTTGGAATAAGAAGTACATTTGATTTTGCTCGGATCCGATCGGGGAATATACATGTAATACCCCGTAGTCGTTCCTCTCCAAACGCCATTATCCGCTCGTTGTGCTAAGGCCAAAATTTCTAATCCGGATCCGGTGGGCGAATAAATAAAATCTTTCGTAGCGATACGGGTATTGTTTACAATCTGTGTGGTGAGCTGTCCCGGAATTTGTATGTCTAGTTTTTCTATCTCATCTGCGGTTGCATACACTCCGTTAGACACATAATAGACTTGATTGGCATTGGCAATAGCGCGCAGATTAACAGCTGCTTCAGCCATTTTAGCCCGTTCTACGGATTTGCGGTACTGTGGCAAGGCAATGGCTGACAAAATACCGATAATCAGTACGACCACCAATAATTCAATGAGAGTAAATCCTTTTTGTTTGTTCATTAATTATCCTTTGGTTACCCGTTCCCATGTGGCCATAAAATCATCCGGCACGGGCGCTTCAAAACGCATTTTCCGTCCGGTTAGCGGATGCTTAAATTCTAATTTGCGCGCGTGTAACATTAGGCGCTCTGCCGTTGCACCTTTATACAGCCAGTCGCCTAACACCGGAAAACCAAGCCAACTTAAATGCACACGCAACTGATTGGTGCGCCCCGTGCGAGGGTACAGTTCAATATAGGTAAATCCGTTTTTACGCTCTAATACTTTATATTCGGTAATGGCCTCGCGCCCGACGTCGGAAGCCTTGATTTTACCGCCCGCCACGCGCCCAATAGGCACTTCAATGCGTCCAGTGTCGTCGGGTACTAAACCGCACGCAATAGAGTGATACGTTTTGTGCACTTCGCGGTTAGAAAATAAATCGGTCATCGCTTGCTGAAAAGCCTCATTTTTAGCCAGTAACATGACTCCGCTTGTCTCACGGTCCAAGCGGTGTACTAACCCCGCGCGCGGAGTATTTTTATCAAATCCTTTAGGCGGATTTGCCAGTATCAGTGAAACTAAAGTCTCTTCTACCGCAAAGGCTGCTTCGGGGTTTGTTTCCCAAATGGGGCTTTGCGGATGCACAAGCATACCGGCGGGTTTATTGATTACAAAATAATCTTTACCTTCCGCAATAATTAAATCGGCCAGTTTATTTTGGTGGGCGGCGGCATCGGGCATTTGTACAATTACCTCGTTCCCTTCTTCTAAAGGATAAGAGGGCTTAACGGTTTTTCCGTTGACGGTAATTTTACCGTCTTTAATCATTTTTTGGATAATGGAACGGGAAAAATCGGGCAGTTCGTCGGTTACAAACACGTCTAAGCGTTTGGAATATCCGCTAAAGGTAAACGTTTTATTAGTGGGCATGAGAAGCTCCTTTTTTCAAAAAATACAGGGCAATCAGCGCACATACCGCAGTGCCTAGAGAAATAAGCTGGGAGGGGGAAAGTCCCCAGAAAAATCCGCCCCGATAGTCCCCGCGGAAAAATTCCACCCCAAAGCGCAAACACGCATATCCGAGCAGATATGCAATTAAAATAGTGCCGTTTTTGTGTGGTTTTTTGTACAAGCGTTGCAAGATGAAAAATAAAATCAAATTGAGAACTACTTCATACAGTTGTGTGGGATGCAAATGAACGCCTAGATATTCGTGGGCCACTAAACTGTGCGGATTAGTAAACGCTACGCCCCACGGTAAATCGGTCGGTTTTCCATGGCAACAGCCAGCCAAAAAACAGCCGATACGTCCAATGGCGTGCCCCAGAGGCAGGGCAACAATATAAAAATCAGCGGTTTGTAAAACCGGCAATTTTTTCTTTTTCAGATAGTATAATAAAGTCCCCACCGCCGCAATAGCTCCGCCGAAAAATACAAATCCGTAGCGGAACCCTTGGATGGCATTTTTCAGGCGATCTGCAAACGTGGTCCCTAAATCTGGCCAAGACAGTATGAGATATAGCAACTTAGATCCCAACAAGGCACTGACAAACGCAATAAAAATGATATTCCAAAAAGTATCTTTATCTAGCTCAATAGAATGCAGGCGTTTGTATAAATACCAAGACGAAATCAGATAAGCCAGCGCGGTCATTAGCCCATAACTGGCCAGTTCAAATGATCCGATATGAAATAAAATAGGATGCATTAAGAAATCACCTTCTCGTCTTTGATAGCACTGCGCATAAATGGATTGTGCAAACGTTCGGCTCCTATATAAGAGGAACATTTTCCGCCGTAGCTATGGCCTGCAAAAATACGGGTATCTTCCGGTAGTTTAGACAGCAAAAGCAAACTTTTGCGCATTTGCCGCGCATCGGAAGAGGGCAAATCCACTCGTCCGCACGCTCCCGGAAAGAGGGTGTCTCCCGTGAAGATAGTGTCCCCTATTTGTATGCATACTCCGCCGGCAGTATGGCCCGGTGTGGGGATAATATGTACAGAAAATGGGCCGAGCTTTAACTGTTGCTCTCCACAGAAAGGTTGCAATAACTCTTCCGGTAGTCCACTTAGCAGCACATCGTTTTCTTCTATATAAGCCCGCAAATTGTGAGCACGCAAAAGCGATTGACAGTCTTTTACATGATCGAAATGCCCATGCGTAAAAAGAACTGCTTGCAGATGTAATTTTTTATCCTTCAACACCTGCTCAATAGCAGTCATATCCCAAGCCGGATCAATAAGCAATGCCTCTTGGTCTTGGCTGATTAAATAAGTGCAATTGGCCATAGGGCCCAGTTCTAAGACGTCAATTTCCATAATTATTTATTCTTAAAACGATATTCCGTTTCACCCGGTAAAGACATATTATATTGCACACGGGCCAAGTACTCCATATAAGCCGGATCTTGTTTTTCCAATAATTCCAGCTTGGCCTGTAATACTTCATATTCTTTGTCTAAACGGGCACTGTATTTTTGCAAACGTTTGTATTCCAGTTTGTTGTGCACGATGTCTCGTACGCTACTGCCTAAAAACCAAACAACAGCCGCCGTTGCTATTCCGGTCCAGAGTAGCAATTTACGGTTGCGGATTACCAAATCTTTAAGTTCGTTCATAATTGAAAGGCTTTTTGCCGTGCATAAACTGCTTTTTTACCCAATTCCTGTTCGATTTGTAATAGGCGATTATATTTGGCAGTTCTTTCGGATCGGCAAGGTGCTCCTGTTTTAATGGCACCGGCATTGGTGGCTACGGCCAAATCTGCGATAAACGTATCTTCTGTTTCGCCGGAACGATGCGAGATGATACAACTATATCCCGCCCGTTGTGCCATGGCAATGACGTCTATCGTTTCCGATACGGTGCCGATTTGATTTAATTTAATCAAAATAGCGTTGGCCGCTTTTTGTTCAATTCCCATTTGCAAGCGAGAAGGATTGGTTACAAATAAATCATCTCCGACCAGTCGGATTTTGGAGCCGAGGGTCTGCGTAATTTGTTGCCAACCGGCCCAATCGTCCTCTTGCAAGGGATCTTCGATAGAAATCAGCGGATATTTTTGGCACCAGCCGGCATACAACTTAGTTAGTTGCGTAGCGGTATAATTTTTCTTTTCAAAATAGTAATGACCTTTTTGATAAAATTCGCTGGCTGCACAATCCATGGCCAAAGACATGCGAGCGTGACCGGCTTGTTGGCACGCTTTCACCAGCGTTTTTAATACGTCCTCATGTCTAGCCATTTTGGGAGCAAAACCGCCCTCGTCTCCTACCGCAATTACTTGTCCGTCTTTTTTCAAAATCGCTTTGAGTGTGTGATAGGTTTCACTGGCGGCTTGTAACGCTTGGGAAAAAGTTTGTGCGTGCGCCGGCACAATCATAAATTCTTGGACGTCTAATCCGGAATCGGCGTGTTTGCCACCGTTAATAATGTTTAACATGGGCGTAGGCAATAAATACGTCTTGGATTTGATGCCGTAACAAGTCCGGATATGTTCGTACAAAGGTTTTTTAGCACTTTGCGCACCGGCGCGTAAGACGGCCATAGATACTGCCAACATCGCATTGGCACCCAAGTTGTTTTTATTTTCTGTGCCGTCTAAAGCTAACATGGTATCATCTATAAGTCTGATATCATCCGCTTCTAAACCAGTAATTTTTTTGGCAATTTTTTTGACGTTAGCAACGGCCTGCAAAACACCTTTTCCCAAATAGCGTTTATTACCGTCACGCAATTCTAAGGCTTCGTGGGAACCGGTGCTGGCACCGCTGGGCACCATCGCAGTAGCGCGGCTTGCGTCCGATAATAATACATCCACCGCCACGGTTGGAAAACCGCGTGAATCAAGCACTTCATAAGCAATTATCTTTTTAATGCTAGCCATATCTACTCCCCCGTAGTATAGTTAAATAATGCTTTCAATAATTTTTTTACCCTCTTTAATTAAGGTTACGGGCAATTTCGGATCCGGTGCTTCGGCATAAAGACGGATACGTCGTTCCGTACTAGACGGACGAATCGCCAGCCAACTGCCCCCTTTGAGGATAAATTTAAACCCGTCGGTAGAGTCAATACGCCATACCGAGGTTTTATTGATGTTGAGGGGAGGTTTGAGGTCCAACCGTTCCATGATGCGGTTGATTTCCGTTTCCGTTTTGGAAATACTCACTTTTTGCTCATACATGGGGCGATATTTCTTATAAAATTCTTTGCGCAGTTGTTTGAGCGTTTTCTTTTCTACGGCAATCATATCAATGGTAAGAAAACATGCTAACAGTCCGTCTTTGTCCGGAATATGATTGGCCATGGCAATGCCGCCGGATTCTTCCAATCCCATCATATACTGACCGGTACGCATAAGTTCAATAATATACTTAAAACCCACGGGGGTCTCGCGTAACATCAGTCCGTGCATTTTGGCTACTTGGTCAAACAGCGTAGAGGTAATTACGCTACGTACGACGCGGCCTTTAATCTTTTTATTTTTAACTAAATGGTGCAAAAGCATGGGGCCGATTTCATTGGGAGATACCCACTCTCCGTCCGAATCAATCAAGCCAAATTTATCGCAATCCGGGTTGCAGGCAATCCCGAGATGCATTTTTTTACTCAGCACTAATTTGCGCAAAGATTCCAAACTGACAGGTCCTGCATTGGGCGCTTTTCCGCCAAAGAGTACATCCGAATCCTCGTGAATGGCTTCTACGCTAACACCATATTTTTCCAAAACTTTGCGGAAATAATGTTGAGCGGTGCCAAAGAGCGGGTCAAGCGCGATTTTCAATTTTGCTTTTTTAAGTGCTTTGCCATCTAAGATTTTTTCCATGTGGGCCATGTATTCTTTTTTAAGGGTATTGGTAGGCACCACAGCTGTATTGAGATGGTCAAACTCTGTAGAAGAGGCTTTAAGCTGTTGGGAAGTAGAAGAGGGGGTGCGTTTTTCAATATCTTCTACGATTTCATTGTTGGCGATACCGCCATAGTAAGCTACCCATTTAACCCCACAAACATGATAATCCGCTTCACTACCGGTAATAATCAGTCCGCCCACGGCAGCTTCCTTTAATACGTTCCATTCTACGGCGGGGGTAGGAAGTGGCTCATCTGCCATTTTGACGCTAATACCGCTGGCCAAAAAGGCGTTGGCGGCTACGTAGGCAAATTGCTTGGATAAGAAGCGCGTATCATATCCAATAATAATCAACGGTTTTTTAGGTTTTTTGCCGAGTTCTTGACAATGCTTTTGATAGCCGCTTCCCTCAAAACCATAAAATGAGTTTTCCAATACATGATCAGAAATCCCAAACGCTAAGCGTTGGACGGCCTGAGCCGTCATTCCTTCGGCAATTATGCCGCGGAAACCGGATGTGCTAAATTTAATCTCTTCGCTCATAAGTGCACATATTATACTAAAACGGGGGGAAATTTTCACTCTTTTTATATGGTACGTGAAGCAAGAGTATGAGCGCGGAGCTAAAAATGTTAAAATAACCTTATACTGAGGATTTTATGCATTTTGAATATGTAAAAGAATTTATTAAGAATGCCGGGTTACCTAATTTCCGTATCGCACAGGTAAAAGATGCGGTATATAAGAATGGTATTTCTTCTTGGCAAGAGGCGACGGCCTTGCCCGTTGCCCTGCGAGAACAGTTGGAAAAAGAGCGGCCCATTTTAAGTTTTACCGTTAAGAAAATGGTCTTTTCGGAAAAAGACCGCGTGGCTAAAGCTTTGTTGAAATTAAAAGATGGGTTACTGATAGAAACCGTTTTACTCAAACCGCATGAAGGGTGGAGCGTATGTGTTTCTACGCAAGTAGGCTGTGCGATGCGTTGTAGTTTTTGCAGTACGGGTAAGATGGGCTTTAAGCGGGATTTAACCGACGAAGAAATTGCGGACCAGGTACTCATGTGGTTTCAGTATGTCAAGAAGGAAAAACTTGGGGAACGCATTTCCCACGTAGTATTTATGGGAATGGGCGAGCCGTTGGTAAACTATTTGAATGTAGTAAAAGCGGTGCAGAATTTAACTAATCCGGATTTTTTGAATATTGGTGCGCGGCACATTTCTATTTCCACCTCGGGGATTGCTGATAAACTCCATAAACTGGCCACAGATTTGCCGCAAGTAAATTTGGCTATTTCTTTGCATAATGCAGACAATGACGAACGGACGAAATTAATGCCGGTCAACCGCCGCTATGATTTAGATGAGTTGCGTCTGGCGTTGGACGAATATCTGGCACTAACCGGCCGGCAGGTGTTTTTGGAATATGCGGTTATTGATGGCGTAAATAACCGACCGGAACATATCCGTAAGTTAGGCAAATGGATTCGGGATAGTAAATTTAGTTATTTGTTGCATGTTAATTTAATTGCTTGTAATTTAGGACGCGGTGACAAGACGGAAGACCGCGTTGTGCAGGAAATGGCAGATGCACTCAAGGCGATGGGTATCGGCGTAACAATCCGCAAAAGTATGGGGAACGATATCAGTGCTGCCTGCGGACAACTCGCCTCTAAAAACTAGGAGAAAAAATATGAAAAAAATAGCATTTTTATGTATGTTATGTGTGGAATTAAGCGCGTGCGCTTCATTGATGCAAAGCAATACCGATTGGATTGCGATAGGCCCGGCTTTTCCGGCTAAAAAAACACCGGCTGAAATTGAAATTTTTACAGACAAAAAGGACATTACACACCCCTATGGTAATTTGGGCCTTTTGCGTGTTAAAAACTTAACGCCCAATAGAGATTCGTTGAAACGCGGAGTGCAAGAAGCTCGTAAAATTGCGGCTTCTAAAGGCGGCGATGCTATTTTTATCGGTCAATACAATAATGCGGAAGACGGCATTGCAAATCCTACGGTTACTTTGATCGTCTATGTATTAAAGTACGGGGATAACCTGACGGAAGGCGATTACAAGGCCATGGAAGATTTTGAAATAGAGGGCGCGTTAAATAACAGCGTATCGTTCTAATTTATGTCATCTAAAAAAGCAATTGTATTATTCTCAGGCGGCCTGGATAGCACGACGTGTTTATACTGGGCCCTGGATAAAGGTTATACGTGCGAAACCTTGACGCTTTCTTATGGGCAACGGCATGAACGGGAAGTGCGTTCTGCGCGCACCATTGCAAATCGTTTGGGTGTGAAACAACATGAGGTGTCTTTGAATTTACCTTGGCTGGCGGCCAGTTCGCTGGTGGATACCAAGCAAACTATTCCCGACCATCCGCTATCTGAAATTACCAACGGACAAATTCCTTCCACGTACGTTCCGGGAAGAAATTTGATGTTTTTATCTATGGCGGCGTCTTTAGCCGATGTAGTACAAGCAGATGCAATTGTGGCCGGGCCCAATGCAATTGATTTTTCCGGTTATCCGGATTGTACGCCGGATTTTTTTCAAGCGGCCGGCAAAGCGATTGAACTGGGCACCGCATGGGGTGTACGACATGGAATAGAGGTGTTGGCCCCGCTGATGAAATTGAGTAAAACCGATATTGTTAAACTGGGAGCATCTTTGGGCGTACCTTTTGAATTGACTTGGAGTTGCTACAACGGCGGGGAAAAACCGTGCGGTTATTGTGACTCTTGCAAACTACGCGCACGAGGTTTTGCGGAAGCCGGTGTGAAAGACGGTTCGGTGGAGAGTTAATATGAAAAAATGTTTTGCAATTTGTTGTCTGTTACTCTGTGCGGGTTTTATTTGGGCCCAAGATGATACGTCGGCTCAACGCCCTTTGGCTTTAGCGGTGCGTCCTTCTGCAGAACAACGAAAATTATTCAAGCAACGTAACAAAGAAATCCGCCGCCTGACCAAACAATACCGTCGGGCCAGTGAAGAAGAAAAACCGTCTATTAAAAAACAACTGGCACAGCTTGTGTCTACCGCCACTGACGAAGGTTTGGCCTGGACAAAAGAGCGAATTGCGGCGGAAAAAGCAAATTTAGATATTTGGGAACAAAAGCTGGCTCAACAAGAAGAAAAGTTAGAAGAGATAAAAGCCCGTCGTGTTGACGAGATTTTAAGCGGGGAAGCCGAAAGGCGTTATAAACTAGCCCGCAAACGCTGGAAAAAAGAAATGAAAGCCGTCCGAAAATCTATGAAATAACTTGTTTTTATGAAATAAAACTCCCTGGGTTACTACAGTCCGGGGAGTTTTATTTTGTTGTTAAAGGTTGTCATCCTGAGGGGTTTTTGCTCAGGATCTGCGCCTTATTTGTTGTTATAAATCGGCCTTGAAGCGTAGTAAAAAAGAATCTGCAAATGGGGTAGTCTGTTTGATATGTATGAGTAAAGCGAGTTTATCAAACAGTCGTTTGCAGATTCTTTTTTGCTTCTTGGCCGAGAGTCTTTTTGGATACTTTTTCTTCGGGAAGAAAAAGTATTAGTAAAAAAAGCTTGACTCGTTTTTTTTTTTTGCTACGATTTCTTAGAACGCCGCTGTTTTCAAGGCACTTGCTTGTGAAAGATTGCATTACGGGCGTTTTAAGATTATTAAACAGGAGAATAAAAATGTCAAAGAAAGCCTTTACTTTAATTGAATTACTAGTCGTAGTTCTTATTATCGGAGTGTTAAGTGCTATTGCTATTCCAATGTATCAAGGAGCAGTGGACAAGAGTCATTGGAGCACGATGCTCCCGGGAGCCAAAGCGATAAAAGACGCGGAAGAAGCATTTAAGATGTCCAATGACGGATATACCGGTGAAATGGGAAATCTTGATGTGACTATGGAGAACAACGATTTAACATTTAACTTAATTACTCCTAATAATACCTCGGACCCCAATGTAATCAGAGTGACGAATAGCAAACTGCCCAATGTACGCCTAGCCAGTTATTTAGATGATAATCCCAAATTTGCGGGACAATTACACTGCGAAGCGCTTGCTGGGGACGAGCGCGCAAACCGGCTATGCGGTGGTTTGTTACAAGGGCAAGAGCTAACGTCAGCTGACGGATATGTGGGATATCTTTTAGACCAAGAGATAGACCAAGGAACTTGTCAAAATGCCAGTCGCTCTTGGAGTACCAGTAAAACAAAGTGCTATAAAGATACTGCCACGCGTTGTACAGATTTGGGATCAGAGATAGTTACGAGTATGAATGACCAGTGTGGTTATGTTGGAAGTACAGGGGGGAAACAGATAGGAGAAGAAGAAATTTGTTTAGGAAATAGCGGATATACTCCTTGTATAAATACTACTATTAATCAGGGAGGAATATGTGAAGCAAGTGGGGGTACAAGGGCCTGTTATAGTGCAAAAATTAATTCAGGCGGTATTTGTCATGCTACCAATGATGCACAGACAGGTTGTGAAAGTGTGGTTGTAAATCCTGGTGGTATTTGTATCGGAGATAGCGTAAATTCTTGCGGTTTATCATGGTATGCTGCCAATACGGGAAAGATTGACGGTGGAATTTGCGTAGGAAATGGAGTTTCTTCTTGTACGTCGGGGAGTGGGCCTACGTTTATCAATGGGGCTATTTGTTATGCAAATAATTCACACACTTGCGGACACAATTGGTATTCGCCAGATGCTTCTGTTTTCTATGACGATACTTCTTGTTGTTGTGGTAATTTCTGCGGAAATGCTCCTTCCTGTGCCAGTCGAGGGAAAACCTGTGACCCGCAGTATTTGAAATAAATTATTGCAAAACTTTAATTTGGCGGGCGCGGGCATCTAGGGGGGAAACGGTTTCCTGTGTGGTATCTGCTCTCCATACCCCGCAACTGAGAGTTCTGTTTTCCAACTGATCGGCCGAGGCTCCGCTTTGCACCTTGGCATAACAAGCCACCCGGTAAGTGCCGTCGGCCAGCGGAGCGGCTTGGTAGATGCGTTGGCTTACCAGAAAAATATATCCCTTTTTACGATATTCCTGATTGACTTGATAGAAATAGCGGTCTATCTTAGTTTCTTGGGCGCGTTGTACTAAATTTTTTGCCCGCTGTAAGGCCGCCTCTGAAGGGAATTCTGCGGTCGTATCTTCTTCAATCTGCTGGTCACTTAACCATGCATTTCGCCGCGCCTGTAATTGACGGGCCTGACTTTCTATTTGAGCCAAGCGGGCGGGGTTTTCTACCGTTTTGTGTTTTAATTTTACCGTTCCGTTGGCACTGATTGCCCCCCGCGGTGAAACATGTACCGCGGTGGTATTAAGTAAATTGGAATGAGTAATTTGTAAGGTGATTTTTTCCGGTGTATAACGCTCGGCCCGTCCGTAAAAGCGTAAATTTTTCTCAAAATCTTTGTTGAAATCCCACACTATTTCAGACTGATCACTACGCCAACAACAGCTGTGTATGCAGGCTTTTTGTCCGTCTAAAGCTGCTTCCGCTTCGGCCGGTACAAAATGCACCTTGAACTGGTAGCATGAGTCGTATTGTTTTCCTTCAAAGTTCGTTTTCTTGGCAGGAATTTCCAACCAGGATTTGTTGGTGCTAACACCGGAATTGTTTAGCGGTGCATAGCAACCGGATAAGAATAGGATTGCCAAGAAAAGAAATTTTTTCATACACTTTATTATAGTAACTTTTTTACGCTGAAACTACAGGAGATAAATATGTTGAGCAATTGGATTGCGGCTTGGTTAATGCCCGTTTCTTTTCTGTCTGATAAAATACGCGTTGTCGTGGCGGAATGTATCGCTATTCTCGGCTTGGTGTTGCTGACTTATTTGGTGGCTAGAATTTTGAAATGGATAGCGCATTTTTTCTTGGGATGGTCCTTTATTCATAATCGGTGGCCGCGCTTAACAGAAGCCTTGCGCGCTTCTTATGTGCTGGATGCATTGGGGTTCACTCTTTCGGCGGTAATCGCCTTTCACTCTTATCCGTTTTTTATGCCGCTGGAAGGGGCCGTTTTACACGGCATTATAGGGCGCATAGTAGGAATTTACGGCATCATTTGTGTAATGGGGCTTTTGATTTCTTCGGTCAATGTGGTCGATTATTTATACGGCAAAAACCCCAAAGTGCCTTTGCGCGGCGTGTTTCAAGCGGCAAAAATCATCATCGTTTTACTGGCGGTACTGGTCATTATTTCCATCATCACCAGCAAAAGACCCATGTACGTGATTACCGGTTTGTCCGCGGCGGCAGCGGTGTTTATGCTGATTTTCAAAGACCCGATTTTAGGGTTTGCCGCCGGCATTCAGTTGGCCAGTAATAAACTACTCAAAATAGGAGATTGGATTACCATGCCGTCCCACGGGGCCGACGGCACGGTGGTAGATATTACCTTGACAACCGTGCGAGTGCAAAATTTTGATAATACAATCGTCAATTTACCCGCGTATGATTTGGTATCGCGTCCGTTTCAAAACTGGAACGGTATGTTGCAAAGTGGTGCCCGCCGAATTCAACGTGCGCTGTATATTGACGTAGAAGCCATTCAATTTTTAGATCAAGCCATGTTGGAGCGCTTATCTAAAATTAAATTACTGGAGACATATTTGAAAAATAAAATGACCGAAATTCGTGCCTTTAACGAGCAACGTAATGTGAAGGAAAGTGTGCTCAACGGCCGTCATTTGACCAATATCGGTACGTTCCGCCAGTATGCCGTGGAATATTTGCGCAGTTTGCCTACGATAGATCGTACACAAACGTGCATGGTGCGCCAATTGGCGGCGGGCTCGCAGGGGCTTCCGTTAGAGATTTATTGTTTTGCGGCTACGACTGAATGGGTAAAATATGAAGGAATTCAGAGCGATATTTTTGATCATTTATATTCCGTAATGCCGGAATTTGGGCTCTATCCTTTCCAACAACCTACCGGCAGAGATGTATCCAAGGCATTCGGAAAAGAAACAACTGGTAAATAGATCTTTATCCGCAGAAAAGGCACGTCTTTGGACGTGCCTTTTTTGTGCTAAGGCGGGCTTTCTTCCTTCTTGGTCGTTTTTTCGTCGACAAATAAAAAAGACTTGACAATCGTTTTTTTTTTTTGATAGCATCTTAAAAGCGGGGATAGTATCCCCTGATGTTTGTTGTGTAAAACACGCATTTTGAGGTTGTTTTATTGAAAAGAATAGAGCTGTAGAAAAGAATCTAAAAAGGAGAAACTATGAAAAAAGGTTTCACGTTAATTGAATTATTAATAGTTGTGTTAATTATCGGTGTGTTAACTGCAATTGCTTTGCCGCAGTACCAAACCGCCACCGATAAAAGCCGGTACGCTACTTTGATGCCG
>JAFXOI010000018.1 GCA_017528825.1 Elusimicrobiaceae bacterium
TATCTGTTTACAAATTACAGCCCGGCCTTGGTCTTTATATCTTCATAGCTCATAGATAAGATACGTCTCTCGCTCCGTTTATTTCCAATTAGCTGCTTTCTTTATGTCTTCAAAAGACATGGAAGTAGGATACCTGCCGTCGCATGAGAACACAAAACCGCCGGAATAAGCCCCGCTGGCAAAGTTTTCGAGATAAATTTGGTTATTGATGACCAGGCTGGCGCCAGACTGTGTAAATGAATAATTAGGATCATTCAGGCCTGTCTGATATTGTCCGGTGAAATACAGAGTGTTATCTGTTACAGTACCATTAGCCGCGGTGATGGTCAGCTTGTTTGAATACTTGTGGTCAAAGTTATCTAAAACTAATTTTGCCTTGCTGCCGCTGTTCAGGGTCACCTTGCCCGCCAGTTTAGCACTGTTGCCATTTTCAATATTTATAACGGACGCGGTCGTACCTTTTTTCAGGGTGATACGATCGTTGGAGTCAGCAGTCAGAGTGTGGTTTTTGCCTTTGTTAATGTTTATGAAGTCCTGACCTTTACCACCTTCAATTTTGTGGCTGCTTCCATAGTTTACAGTTATTGTATCATTACCGGTACCACCATACGCAGAATCGCCGTTCACAGATATACCGTTCTTGACCCCTTTGCCAAGAGTGATCTTATCGCTGCCGGCGCCGCCTGAAATTGAGCCTTTGCCGGAGTACACAGAGATGAAATCCGCCTTGTCGCCGGTTACATCCATAAAGTTGGCTCCATAAATTTTCCAGCTGGCAGTGTTTTTGACCGTAATCTTGTCTTTACCGGCGCCACCGTAAATGGCTAGGCCTTTGCCTGCTTTTTTTACATTGATTATATCATCGCCGGCCTCTCCGTAGACATTGTTGCCTGTGCTGGTGGCGTTTACTGTAATCTCATCATTTCCGCCGCCCCCATGGATATATTGGTCTTTGCCTTTTCCTGTAATGGAAAGAACAGCCTTCGTGGCGCCGCCATAAATAGAGTTACTCGAACCACCCTTTAGATAAAGCTTATTCTTTCCGGTCCCTCCGTAAGCGTAGTTGCTTTTTCCTGATTTTCTAGTAATGGTATCGTTACCGCCTTCGCCCCAAAAATAATTGTTGTTTTTCGTAATTGTAGCCTTGTCCGCTCCGTTGGTACCAACAATCTCCTTATTACCGTTTAACGTGTACGCCATAATAATACTCACCTTCCTTTAATTAATAATATATTAAATAATACTCTGTAGTATAAAACTAAAAGACGCTTTGAAATGCTTGGAAAAGTTATCTTCCCAACCACTGTTTCTTATCCGGTATAACCGGGAGTGTTTCTTGCCGCCTCCACCATAGGGCTTTGCCCCGGTGTGCTGAACACGATTTTTTTGTCTGCGGAAAAATACACGCCATAAGTAGTCTCATCACTGGAATGCCAACCTGTTAACGTAATTTTGGCGCCGGTAGTCTTATGAGTAAGAATCAGGTAATCGTGGCCGCCTAACATATCAA
>JAFXOI010000019.1 GCA_017528825.1 Elusimicrobiaceae bacterium
AACGGCAATGGGAACGGCAAGTTTCCCTTGACTATCTGATGAACGAGAAGTTTGTCCAGTTTGCCGCGTCGGAGCCGGACGAGGAATACCCATTTACCGTCTGCGGTCAGACCGTCCTGCTCTGCAACGCCGCCCTTGCCTAAAAGTAAAATCCGCCATAACTTATAAACGGGGGTTACTATGTTGCAAGAATTACACATTTTGCTTTTTTTAGGGGGGTTGTCCGTTTTATCCGCCACGTTGGTACCGGCGCAAGCGTCTTTAGTAATGTTTGCGCTCATGGTCACAGGCCGATACGCCGCATGGAAATTGCTTGCCGCGGCATGCGTGGGCACCGTCTTGGGCGTGGGCATAAACTGGGTGCTGGGGCAGTATTTGGACCGCCTGGAAAACAAAACCTGGTTTCCCGTTAAAAAAGAATACCTGCAAAAAGCGCAGAATCTTTTTGCAAAAAACGGAAGCATTACGCTTTTGTTGGCCGGCGTGCCGATTATTGGGGACCCTGTTATGCTGATTGCGGGCGCGAGCAAAATAAACTTTTGGCTTTTTCTGTCGGTAGCGGCCCCTGCCAAATGCGTCCGCTTCTTTTTATTCTGGCTGATTTATTTGGGATTGACATAAGAGGAAAAAGCACTTTGTAAAAAGTGCTTTTTAAAGGTACGCACAACAAGCGCTAAAACATCGCGTGTCCATTATAGGGTACCATAGTTCTTATACTCAGTTTTAGCACTCCCCATTATTATTTTGGTACTTTGGCTAGTTCGAGTTTACCAGTGCATAGCAAGGATTTGGTACAAAAAATGGGACAGTAAATAAGAGAAAATGCCTGCGGTGGAGCAGAATATGACTACGCTCATTGCCATCATCACGGAAACTGTCATCATTAACGATATATTTCCATTAGATAACCTCTGGTAAAAGGGAAAGACTCTAACTGGGGACTTTTTTATTACTTGTACTCTGCAAAAAGTATATAAAATGGACAGTATAATTTTCGTAATTAGCTCATAATTATAGCGTCTAAACTCTGTCCATATTTGCTTTATTTTGATTATTTGCTGTGCCCAAAAAGCGCACAAGGCATAATAAAAGCACAAGAAATGGCAAACCAGTAACTGGAAAAATCACGCAGTTATAGTGTCCAAACTGTGCCCAGTATATTCATAGTTTTCAAGAATTTTTTTAGTAGTTTTTATACTTTTTCGACGAGAAGTAATAATTATAGTATGTAAAAAATCTTGGGAATTTAAGTTGTGCGGATATAGTTTGCAGAAAAAGAACGGATAATTTAGATTTTGTCGACGAGAAATACAAAGAAAACTAGCATTTACTGTACACCATAAAGGGTCCACTAAGAATATACACTTTTTTGCGTTTTTTGCAAAATCGCTACTTCCTGCCATTTTTCTGCCGAGCGTTTGTATAGCTTATGATACATAATGTTGCTTAAATTATAGTGTCCAAAATATGTAGAGTTGTCCTATATGTGCTACAATACCAGAAAGGAGAGTTTATGAAAAAATTAATTTGTATTTTATGCATGCTCGTAGTTTGTAGCATTTGTATACATGCCGCCAGTGATGACAAACATTATAATCTATATAAGACGGACAACATGTATACTTTCCTAAAATTAGATACTCGCACAGGACAGATTTGGCAAGTTCACTGGAGCACGGAGAAAGATGGGCGTGCGGTATTGCCATTATCTACAGAGAGATTATCATCTGATAGTAAAGATGGAAGATTTGTTTTATTTCCAACCACTAACATGTACAATTTCATTTTATTGGATACCACCGATGGAAGAACATGGCAGGTACAGTGGTCTTTCAAAGAAGGAGAGAGAATGATTGTTCCTATTAAATTGCCTAGCAACGATACAGCAGACTAGACTCCTTCCTCATGGGATGATTTCCTGCTACGACAGAACCAATAACTTAAACTAATTAACCCAACAAGCCGCTCCTGATGGGGCGGTTTTTTATTACTTCTACTGTGACCAAAAAGCGCACATGACACAATAAAAGCGCAAGAAATCGTATCCTGTAACCGGAAAAACCACGCAGTTATAGTGTCCAAACTGTGCCCAGTATATTCATAGTTTTGAGAGGAAGTTTTAGTAGTTTTTATACTTCTTCGACGAGAACTAATAATTATAGTATGTGAAAAAGATTCGGGAATTTGGGTTGTGCGGATATAGTTTGCAGAAAAATCGTGTATATTTACACTTTTGTCGACGAGAAAAAGAGAAAATCCAAGCATTTACTGTACACCATACAGGGTCCACTAAGAATATACAAGATTTGCGTAATTTTGCTCATTTTGCTCAAAAAGTGTCGACGAGGAAGTATAAGAAAAAACCCGCTCTCGACGGAGAACGGGTATATTCTAAGACGTGCGCCCAACAGGAATCGAACTTGTATCTTCAGCTCCGCAGGCTGACACTCTATCCATTGAGCTATGGGCGCGGAAAACGATTGCAAATTTTTACTACCTAAGTATTATAACATTTTTTGTAAAATGGTGCAAAATTATTTTTTCGGGTATGAATTTTTATTTTTCCCCCTCACTATAAATTCTTAAAATTGTTTGGGTCCATGTAGTAGGGGTCACAGGTGATGCCGCGCGAGGCACAAGAAGGTGCTTTGCCACAATAAGTCCCGCAACAACAAGAAGTTTCATCGTAGGTAGTAACAGAACGATGACCCCATTCATTAGCCCAATATTGAGTATCTTGAACATGATTTCCACAGGAATATTCTGCATTGGCATAACAAATAGAGCCATTTGTAAATTGAGCAAAAGCACATCCACCCCAAGAATATGAGCCTGTTTTATTAGATACACAGATACTACCATTTGTAAAAGTATCATTATGACAAGTTCTTCCTGAAGTACTAACGCAGATGCCTCCGTCAATATCTAAACTGTTACATCCTCCGTCGTCATCATCACCAATACACACGCTTCCATCTTCCAGATTTTCTTCACGATTATTTTTATACCTACATTTCCCGTCCAGTACGCCTAATGCTCCGGCGGCATTACACTTTTCTTCTACAGTGTTATAACATTCTCCGGTAGTAGAGCCCCATACACATGTGCCGTCATTGTCCAATAAATACTTTGTATAACCGTCTTTGCTCCCGGTTTTTGTGCCCATTAATAGTTTTTCACATAAGCGTTCTGCGCGGCTGTCGCCTGTTTTTGCCTCGCAAAATAAATAACTATTCGGGGCTTTTAAAGACATGGATAGTTTGACATTGGGGAGCGTATTTAACTGTCCGGTAATAGTGCTTTGATTATTACTTTTAGTTTCTAGGCTATATTCGGCGTCGGGCAGAACAAATTGATTATCGTCTGTTTCTCCCGGTAAAGAAATTGTTAAGGCATCTGCCACATATGCATAACTTCCATTCTCTAAATAAGCGGCCGCTTGTGCTGTTTGCAGCGCTTTTGCAGGAGTTAGTAAGGTACTCCAGCGGCTTTTATCAATAGCCCCCTGATACATCGGGATAGCTATGGCACTTAATACAGCTATAATCAGCACTACTACTAATAGTTCGACAAGTGTAAATGCCTGTTTGTTGTATTTCATATTTTTCTCCTTATCTGTTTTGAAATACAACAAAAACGGCTGTTGTATTTGAGCTAACTCGACTAACCCAAAGTACCACAGCCGTGGTTTGCTATCACCCGAAGATGATAGCAAACACTCGGCACAACACTGCCGATGGATCAGATCGGTAATGTTGTGCCTAAAACGACTGTCTTTGGAGTCGAGTTATGCTATTGGTTTCCAATAGCGCACCGTATTCTTCATACGGTTCCAAAAACAGATTCAAATTTTATACATCTACTACTATTTCCAGTATAACAAATTTGTGACTATATTGCATAAAAATCGCCCACATTTCTGCGGGCGGTTTTGTGTGATAAGAGAAACACCTTACCGTTGGACGCGGCCGGATCCGTCGCCTTGCGCAAGCTTTAATACCTCATCGACAGAGACTTGGTTGAAATCGCCTTCAATGCTGTGTTTGAGGCAGCTGGCGGCCGTGGCAAACTCAATAATTTCTTGCGGTTTCATACCGGCTAGACACGCATAAATCAATCCGCCACCGAAGGAATCCCCCCCGCCCACGCGGTCCACAATGTGCATGAGGTAGCTCTTGCTGAAATAATAATCTTTTCCGTCGTAGAGCATCGCGGCCCATTTGTTGTCGTTAGCGGACAAAGAGGTGCGTAGTGTAATGGCCACTTTTTGAAAGCCAAAGCGTTCAGCTAGTTTAGCGGCGACTTCTTTGTAGCCCTCGTGATTGACTTGGCCGGTGGTTACATCCGTTCCAGAGGATTTAATGCCGAACACGTCGGAGGCGTCTTCTTCGTTAGCAATACAAACGTCCACATATTGGCAAATTTCCGCCATGACTTGGCCGGCTTTTTCTTTACTCCACAATTTTTTACGATAGTTCAAATCACAGCTGACGGTCAGGCCCAATTTTTTGGCGGCTTTACACGCTTCTAAGGTAATAGCGGCAATTTTGTCGCCCAAGGCCGGAGTGATACCGGTAAAGTGGAACCAATCGGCTCCTTTGAAAATTTCGGCCCAATTAAAATCGGTGCTTTCCGCTTCGGCAATAGAGGAGCCGGCGCGGTCATAAATCACTTTAGAGGGGCGTTGGCTGGCGCCTTTTTCCAAATAATAAATACCTACGCGGTTTCCGCCACGGGCAATAAAGCGCGTATCTACGCCGTAGCGGCGCAACGCATTGACGCCGGCTTGGCCGATTTCGTGCGCCGGTAATTTGCTTACAAATGCGGCATCTAAACCGTAATTAGCCAAGGAAACAGCCACATTGGCTTCCCCCCCACCGTAGGTGGCACCGTAGGTTTCCGCTTGTACAAAGCGGGTGTAGCCCTCGGGGGCCAAGCGTAACATAATTTCTCCGAAAGTGATTACTCTTTTTGTCATAAAATCTCCTATTTTTGCAAAATATGTAAGGCAAAACCGGCTACTTCATTTTGTAAATACACTACGCGCAAACTGCCGTCGGCATTATATCCGGCACTGTCCCAGTTCAGTTTTACACCGGCTTTTTCCAGACGATAGGCCGCGCGTTCTGCGCTGTTGGTGGCAATAGCGATATGGCCTTTGGTACCGTAGAACGGTTTTTTCATTACTTCAATAAAATCCGCCGCAAAGTAGGCTCCACCGCGGTCCTGTTTGGCAAATCCGAATAATTTTTCGAAGATACCGGCAACGGCGGAAGATTCTTTTTCGTCGGCGCAATTGATACCTACATGGCGTAGTTCAAAACCGAGCATCAAATCTACCGCTTCTTTGGATAAACGGGTGACTTCGGCCCAGTTTTTGGCTTTGAGTAAATCTTTGCTGACCATCCAACTGCCACCGCAAGCAATAATTTTCTTAAAAGATAAATAGGTATTTAAGTTTTTGGCATTAATGCCGCCGGTAGGCATAAATTTTACTTTTCCGTACGGCGCAGACATGGCTTTTAACATCGGCAGTCCGCCGGCAGCTTCAGCCGGGAAAAATTTGACTACTTCAAGCCCTAGTTCAATAGCGCCTTCCACTTCGCTAGGTGTAGCACAACCCGGCGTGACAGGGATGTTTTTAGCCAAACAATGTTTCACAACGGCCGGATTGAAACCCGGGCTGACGATAAATTTAGCTCCGGCCGCTACGGCGCGGTCGGCTTGCTGCGTGGTTAAAACGGTTCCGGCTCCCACTAACATTTGAGGGAACTGCTTGGACATAATTTTAATGGCTTCTTCGGCCGCGGCGGTGCGGAATGTTACTTCGGCACACGGTAGTCCGCCATCAATTAAAGCTTGTGCAAGCGGGGCGGCATCGGCGGCATCTTCTAAGGCGATTACCGGCACGATACCGATTTTGGATAGTTCACTTAAAACTGGGTTCATAAATTCTCCTGTATAAAAACATCTACTTGAATTTTATAATCTTTGAGTCCAAAGTGTCAAAAGCCCATTGCCTTTTGTTGCCTAAAATGATAAAAAGGTAGAGAAGGCTGATTTTTAACTTACCTAATAAGGAGTCATAAAATTTATGCAAACTGTCAATCAAACCATTCAAAAGGTCTATGGAAAACGTCCGGAGAAAATTTTACAATTTGGAGAAGGAAATTTCTTACGTGCTTTTGCCGATTGGATGGTAGATTTAGCCAATGAAGAAGGTGTATTTGAAGGATCTATTGTTCTGTGCCAACCGATTAGTTTTCCCCCCATGTGCGAAAAAATTAATAAGCAAGACGGTGTTTATACATTAGTGATGCGCGGCGTAGAAGACGGAAAAGCGCAAGAACGCACCCGTGTGTTGACCTCTGTTTCCCGCTGTATTGATCCGGTGAATGATTATCAAGCCTTAATGGATTTAGCCAAAAGTGAAGATTTAAAAGTAGTCATTTCCAATACCACCGAAGCCGGCATTGCCTATAAAGAAGGTGTCAAATTGACCGATACTCCCCCCGCCTCTTTCCCCGGAAAAGTGGCGGCTTTTTTATATGCACGCTATAAAGCTTTTAACGGAGCGTCTGATAAAGGGTTGTTGTTTTTGCCGGTGGAACTGATTGATTTTAACGGCGATAAACTCAAAGAGTTTGTTTTGAAATATGCACAGGAATGGAATTTAGAGCCGGCCTTTTTAGAGTGGGTCAAAACCGCCAACCATTTTACTAATACCCTCGTGGACCGCATTGTAACGGGTTACCCCAAAGATCAAATTGCCGAATTTGAACAAAAATTAGGATATAAAGACGACATTTTGGTAACGAGTGAATTATTTAACTTGTGGGTAATTGAAGGGAAAAAAGAATGGGCCGATATTTTACCCATTCATAAAACCAAAGCCCATGTGTTATGGACAGAGGATGTAAAGCCCTATAAAATGCGCAAAGTACGTATTTTGAACGGTGGCCATACTTCTACGGTGTTGGCGGCTTATTTAGCCGGACATAATATCGTGTTGGATTTTATGAATGACCCTGTGTTCAAAACGTATTTGCATACGCTATTATATAAGGAAGTCATCCCCACGTTACCGCTTCCGGTGGAAGAGTTGGAGCAGTTTGCCCACGCGGTGGAAGAACGTTTTTCAAACCCGTATATCAAGCATAAATTGTTGGATATTTCACTCAATTCCTGCTCCAAATTTACAGCCCGTTGTTTGCCGTCTTTGTTGGAATATGTCAAGAAGAACGGAGAGCTGCCTAAACTGTTGACTTTCTCGTTAGCGGCCTTCATTAAATTCTATCAGGTACAAGAAGAAAACGGTGCGTATTTTGGTGTACGTAACGGTGAAAAATATCCGGTCAAAGACGACGCGGAAGTGTTGGCCTTCTTTGCTAGTACATGGAAAACCGGTACGCCCGCTCAAGTGGCGCACGCGGTACTGTCCAATGCTAAATTGTGGAACGGACAAGATTTAACAAAAGTAGCCGGGCTTGAACAAGCCGTGGCGCATTGGTTAGAAGTATTAGCTAAAGAACCGATGAAAAACGTTGTAGCGGAATTGGTCAAATAATATGGCAGAACAACTCGTAATTCGCATCACGGACAGAGACAATGTGGCGGTTGCGCTGCAGCCGTTGCAAGCCGGACAAACCGTTACGGTTAGTGGGCAGGATATCGTCTTAAAAAATGATATTCCGTTCGGGCATAAAATTGCCTTGCAAGATTTTCAGCCTAATGAGAATATCATTAAGTACGGCCAACCGATCGGCCACGCCAAAGTGGCTATTGCGCGCGGGGAGCATATCCACACGCACAATCTGAAAACCAATTTGGACGGGCTGTTAGATTACACGTATCAGCCGCAGGAAAAACCGGCCGCCCAAACCGCCAAGCACGCAGAAGCCTCTTTTATGGGTTATGTGCGCACCGACGGACAAGTGGGCATTCGCAATGAGATTTGGATTATTCCTACGGTAGGTTGTGTTAATACTACGGCGCAACGCTTAGCTAAAGCCGCGTCTGAAAAATTAAAAGGTCTGGTAGACGGTGTTTATGCGTATACGCACAATATGGGTTGCAGCCAGTTGGGCGCAGACCACCGCCGTACGCAAGACATTTTGAAGGGCCTAATTCGTCACCCCAATGCCGCCGGTGTACTCGTGTTGAGCTTGGGCTGTGAAAACAATAATTTAGATAATTTTAAACCCGTTTTAGGTGATATAGACCCAAAACGGGTTAAATTTTTAGTGACGCAAGATGTCAATGACGAATATGGAGCTGGCATGAAAATTTTAGACGAACTGGCCGCGTATGCGCAAACATTTAAACGTGAGCCCGTTCCGGCCAGCAAATTAGTATTAGGATTTAAATGTGGCGGTTCTGATGCGTTTTCGGGCATTACGGCTAACCCGTTGTGCGGGCGCATTAATGACTTGCTTGTTTCGCTAGGCGGTACGACTATTTTGACGGAAGTACCGGAAATGTTCGGTGCGGAAACACTGCTGATGAAGCGGGCGGTAAGCAAAGAAGTTTTTGAAAAGACCGTTCACTTGATTAACGATTTTAAGAGTTATTTTACCCGTTACGGCCAAACGATTTATGAAAATCCCTCCCCCGGCAATAAAAAGGGCGGTATTTCTTCTTTGGAAGAAAAATCGCTGGGTTGCACGCAAAAAGGCGGTCATGCTCCGGTGGTGGACGTGCTAAACTATGGCGAGCAAGCCGTTAAAAACGGGCTTAACTTGCTCATCGGGCCGGGTAATGACCAGGTGTCGTGTACAAATTTGGTGGCTAGCGGAGCACAAATTGTTTTATTTACTACCGGCCGCGGTAATCCTTTTGGCTCTCCAGTCCCGACCATAAAAATTGCTACCAATACCGGTTTATATACACGCAAACCGCATTGGATTGATTTTAATGCCGGACAAATTTTAGATGGGATGTCCTTTGAACAGGCTACAGAAGCACTTTTTCACTACGTGCTGGATATTGCTTCGGGGCGCGTTCAAACCAATAACGAAAAATTTGGTTATAAAGAAATTTCCGTCTTCCGCGATGGTGTAATTTTATAAACCCGTTTGAAGCGGGCATCTTAGTATAGGAGTTCTCATGAAACGCAAAAACCGCTGTATCCTAGGTTGTTTAGTTTTGTTAGCAGTTATGTCGTTGGCAGCTTGTCATTCCGATACGGTTCACATTCCAAAAGTATGGAATGTCGCTACAATTCAAAATGAAACTCATCCGCAGACATTGGCCGTTAAAAAAATGGGTGAGATATTTTCTCAACTGACAAACGGAAAATATAAAATTGAGGTTTTCCCCAATGAACTGCTGGGTCCTCAACGTGAAACATTGGAGCAGGTGCAATATGGCATCATCGAAATGGCTGTCATGGGAAATCCAAATGTGTCTAGTTTTGAACAGGGATTTTTGACTTTTGAAATGCCGTTTTTGTTTGATGATTTGGCGCATCAAAAACGGTTTTTTGAAACTTCTCCTGTCGTAGAAGAATTATTCAAATCTACCGATCAATATAATTTCTCGATTTTGACTTATTTTACGGCCGGTACGCGCAATATGTACGCCAAAAAACCGATTCGTAATTTACAAGATCTAAAAGGAATGAAAATTCGTACTGCCGAATCCGATACCTATGCCAAAATGATGTCTGCTTTGGGCGGAGCGGCAACGCCCATGTCTTTTGGCGAAGTGTTCACGGCCATCCAATCGGGTGTGGTGGACGGAGCCGAAAACAATGAGGCCTCTTATTCCAATACCAAGCATTATGAAATTGCGCCGTATTATTCCTTAACTCGGCATTTAATCGTACCGGATTATTTGGTAATCAATACCAAGTTGTATAATGCTTTGCCGGAAGAAGATCGCCAAGCGTTGCATGAAGCGGTGCGTCAAGCAGCCGTTTACGAACTGGAACTTTGGGAGCAAGATGCTGCCGAGCGTTTAGAGCAAGTAAAGAAGGGCGGTGCGACCATTATCGAAGATGTGGATGCCTTTGAATTGCAACAGGCGGTCAAGGGATTGCATGAAGAATTAACTCAAAATCCCAAAGTAAAAAATATTTATGATGCCGTCAAAAATACTTCTAATCTAAAACAGGACTAATTATGACACCACTTAGAAATATACTCAATAAAATTACTGCTTTTTTATCATGTGTTATTTTGGCGTTTATGACACTACTGGTTACGTGGCAGGTGATTACCCGCTTTATTTTGAACTCCCCCAGTACCATTACCGAAGCATTGGCGAAATATATGTTCTTGTGGCTGGTCATGATTGCCTCGGCCTATGTAGTGGGTAAGCGTGATCATATGAATTTGCGCATTTTAGTGCATCGTTGCAGCCCGCTCAATCAAATTCGCTTGGGTTTTGTGTCGGAGCTCATTGTTTTTGTATTTGTGTTGTGCGTGCTAACTTACGGCGGCGGCTATATTGCGCTTAATGCTATGGTGCAGATGGATTCGGCTTTGCCGGTGCCGGTGGGCGTAGTGTATTTGGCCTTGCCGGTGGGCGGTATTTTAGCGGCAGTTTATTCTTTGTGTAATATGGTCGACTTTATCAAACTTTATAAACAAACCAAACAAGGAGGTGCCCAATGAGTATTGCGCTGACTTGTGGACTTATTTTGTTGATTTCTTTGCTCATCCTGTTAATGTTAGGGGTGCCTATTAGCGTGAGTTTAGGGTGTAGTGCTACACTGGCGATGCTCGTGGTGCTTCCCGGTGAAAAAGCCGCTTTAATGGCCGCGCAAAAGACCTTTACCGGAATTAACTCTTTTACCTTGTTAGCGATTCCTTTCTTTATTCTGGCCGGAATTATTATGAATAATGGCGGAATTGCTCGGCGGTTGGTTAATTTAGCTAAGGCCATTGTGGGCCGCTTACCCGGTGCGCTGGCGCTGACAGATGTGGTAGCCAATATGTTATTTGGCTCTATTTCCGGTTCGGGCTCTGCTTCCTGTGCGGCCATTGGCAGTATTATTACTCCCATGGCGGAAGAAGAAGGGTATGATAAAGACTACATTGCTGCTGTCAATGTAGCATCTGCTCCGTCGGGTATTTTAATTCCCCCCAGCAATACGCTCATTATTTATTCTACGGTAGCGGGTGGCGTGTCCATTACCTCGCTGTTTTTAGCCGGTTATATTCCCGGTATTATGTGGGGACTGGGCGTGATGATTTTGGCCTTCTGTATGGCTAAAAAACGCGGATATAAAGGTGCCGCTCCGGTGCCCATGAAAGAATTTGTAAAAATAGCTTGGCAGGCAATTCCTAGCTTATTGTTAATTGTGGTGGTAATCGGCGGTATTTTGCTGGGTATTTTTACACCGACAGAGGCCTCGGCCATTGCAGTTTGTTATGCGTTAGTATTGTCGTTTATTTATAAGACAATCACGGTAAAAGATTTACCGCGTATTTTATTGGAAGCGGCGGAACTGACGTGTATTATTGTTTTCTTAATCGGCCTTTCCTCTATCATGTCATGGATTTTGGCTTTTACGAAAATTCCGGACATGTTAGCTAGCGGGCTCTTGAGTTTATCAGAAAGCCCGATTGGTATCTTGCTGATTATGAATGTGCTACTGCTAGCGATTGGTACCTTCATGGACCCGACGCCGGCTATTTTGATTTTCACTCCCATTTTCCTGCCAATTGCGCTCAAATTTGGCATGGATCCGGTACAATTCGGTATTATGATGACTTTTAACTTGTGTATCGGTTGTATTACTCCCCCCGTCGGTGCGATTCTATTTACCGGTTGTAAGGTAAGCAAAATAGGAATTGAACAAATCATACGTCCGCTTATTCCGTTCTTTGCGGTGTTGGCGGCTATTTTATTGATGGTCACATTCATTCCGGCTCTATCGTTGTGGATTCCTAAAATAGCCGGTTTGTTATAAGGAGAAATTATGAAACCATTTATGGATAAGGATTTTTTACTTTCTACGC
The DNA here is from genome assembly GCA_017528825.1 of Elusimicrobiaceae bacterium. NCBI lineage: Bacteria > Pseudomonadati > Elusimicrobiota > Elusimicrobia > Elusimicrobiales > Elusimicrobiaceae > Elusimicrobiaceae bacterium. The sequence continues at coordinate 11,967 of JAFXOI010000019.1, forward strand.
CTACTGCGCAAAATTTATATCACGCGCATGCCGGTCAAATGCCGATTGTGGATTATCACTGCCATATTAATCCGCAAGAAATTTACGAAGACCGCCAATTTGAAAATATCACGCAAGTGTGGCTGGGCGGAGATCATTATAAATGGCGTCAAATGCGCTCTAACGGCGTAGATGAAAAATACATTACCGGCAACGCTACCGACCGCGAAAAATTCCAAAAATGGGCCGAAACATTGGAAAAAGCGATTGGCAATCCGTTGTATCATTGGAGCCATTTGGAATTGCAGCGGTATTTCGGTTATCATGGCGTACTGAATGCGCAAACGGCTGAGGAAGTGTGGAATTTGTGCAATCGGAAATTACAAGATAAATCCATGAGTGTGCGTAATTTAATCAAACAATCTCATGTTCGCCTGATTTGCACCACCGATGACCCGGCTGATAGTCTGGAATGGCATCAAAAATTAGCGGCCGATAAAACCTTTGACGTGCAAGTCTTGCCCGCGTGGCGTCCTGACAAAGCCATGAATATTGAAAAACCGGAGTATTTGGACTATTTGGCTAAATTGTCGGCCGCGGCCCAATTGCCGATCCGTAGTTTTGCGGATTTGAAAAAAGCCTTACAGGTGCGCATGGACTTTTTTGCTTCGCTGGGCTGTTGCGTGTCTGATCATGCCTTGGAGTACGTTATGTACTTCCCTGCGAGCGAAAACGTCATAGAAGCCATTTTTGCCAAACGAATGAAAGGTGAAAAGTTGTTACGCCAAGAAGAATTGGCTTTTAAGACCGCTTTTATGATTTTTGTGGGTAAAGAGTATCACAAACGGGATTGGGTCATGCAACTTCACTACGGTTGTAAACGCGACAATAATTCCTTGATGTATAAACAGTTAGGGCCCGATACCGGATATGATTGTATTAACAATTATGCGCCGTCTATGCAAATGGCCGATTTCCTAAATGCTCTGCAAGTGAGCGACGAACTGCCCAAAACGATTATTTATAGCTTAAATCCCAATGACAATGCTGCCATTGGCACGATTTTGGGTTGTTTCCAGAATAGTACAGCTATCGGCAAAATACAACAAGGTTCTGCGTGGTGGTTTAATGACCATAAAACCGGTATGACCGACCAAATGATTTCCTTGGCTAATTTAGGGCTCTTGGGCAATTTTGTCGGGATGCTGACCGATTCGCGCAGTTTTCTCTCTTATACGCGCCATGAGTATTTCCGCCGGATACTGTGTGATTTAATTGGCCGCTGGGTGGAAAACGGCGAATATCCTAACGACGAAGAACTGTTAGGACAGCTGGTGGAAAATATCGCTTATCACAACGCGGTACAATATTTCGGCTTTAAGTTGTAGGGATTTATAAAATCACCTAGGGCTGTGTCTAGGCACAGCCCTATATTTTTAACATTTGGGAGCGTTTGATGGGCAATAGGCTCCTTCACAACATCCTCCGTCATAGGTTACATCTCCATAAACATGTCCACAAGTCCCATATTGATTCGCTATACACTTACTGCCGGCCTTAAAAGTAGAGCCATGACAAGAATAACCATGATCACCGTTGCATACACTTCCAGAATCAAAAGTTCCCATACACGCATGCGCTCCGCCTGCAATACAAATAGAATTATCATGAAATTCTCCAGAACAAGTAGAAGCGTTTCCTTCACATGTAGCTCCATAAAATTTGCCTGTACATCCATCCCCTCCTGGAGTAGCTAAAGACGTACATTTAGATCCTGAATTAAATATGCTATTCTGACAGCCACTTACATATTGATTCCCTCCATAATTTCTAACTGTGCATTCTCCACCCTCATTGACTTGCAGATAATTACACGTCCATCCACCATAACAATTTCCTCCCTCTTCAACAACTAACCGATTTTCTTCAGTGCCATTTCCACTAAATGTACAAGAATCCATTCCATTAGCTTTACAACGTTCTTCATTTGTTTTATAACATTTTGTTTGTTTATTAGACCACACACGACTAGCATCACCACACGTGGCTTTGTCAATTTCTTGGTCTAGTAAATAGGCCGTATAGCCGTCTGCAGAAGTTAAATCCTGCCCCATGAGTAGCTTTTCACAGAGTTTATTGGCACGTTCATCTCCTGTTTTGGCCTCACAATGTAACTGTCCGGCAAACATTGGGCTTTGGTCTAAATAACTGGCTAAACGCACATTGGCAAGCTTACTATTCGTCACGCGGATGACATTCGGGTCAGCGGTATTATTGGGCGTTACTAAAGCAAAGGTTAAATCACTATTATTCATGGTAACATCTAAATTCGCCATTTCATCGGTATAAGCGCCATTGCTCATTTTAATGGCTTCTTCGGCATCTTTAATGGCTTTGGCTCCCGGCAACATGGTGCTCCAATGGCTCTTATCCACCGCCCCTTGGTACATAGGCAAAGCTATGGCGGATAAAACACCGATAATCAGTACAACAACTAGTAATTCTACTAGCGTAAATGCTTGTGTGTGTTTTGGCATAATTTCTCCTTGATTGATTTTATTTTTAACATAAAAAAAGACGACTGCTATTTGTGAGGTTCAAAGCACACAAATAAACAGCCGCCTACTCGTATTACACGTAATACGAGATGAATGCTAGTAAATATGGGTAATTAGTCCATATTCACTAGCATCTAAAGCGACTGTTTTTAGCTTTGAACCTCTTTTGCTTACGCAAAAGTGCGGCCTTTACAGACCACTAAAAACAGTATTCAAATTGTATTAAGCCCGGTATGGCTTATGGTACAGCAAAAATCTCCTATCATCTAACAGATATATTTTCATATTAGCATATTCGGAGATATTTTTTGTAGAAACTGGCATTTTTTGGACAGTTTCTGTATAGTTTAGTATAATAGAAATATAATTTCTCGTCGTAACGCGCCCGTAGTTCAATGGATAGAGCGTCAGCCTCCGAAGCTGGAAATATGGGTTCGACTCCCGTCGGGCGCAAATTTTTTCTTCTAAAATTGCTTTTATACTTTGTTATGTGCTTCCTCGGGTACCTCGGCCTGCCGGCCTGTTACAGTACACGCTCGGTCGCACATGCCTCGTCTAAAAGCAATTTTTTTTGAAAAAATGCTACTTTCGCAAACGCCTAGAATTAGGGCTTTTTACTTTGAAAAATTAGTGTATGTACGTCTGAGCACACCCACTACTGGGTGTGCGTGCGGGAGGCGAAGGCCGGAGCGATGTTTTTGTTTGAGCCGCTTGGCGGAGAAAGGCAAAAACCGCGAGGCCCGGCCCGAAGGCGTTTTATGTCAATAAAACGACCGGAGGGGACTCCCGTCGGGCGCACTTTTTTGCTACCTCTTTTCAATTTTGCCGTTGTTCTCACTCGCTCGAATACCTCGGCGCTACCGCGCCGCTACGCACAGTATACTTCGTTCGTTCGTGCCTACTCAAAATTGAAAATAGTTGCAAAATATCTACCCTTATCTTGTCTAAAAGCAATGTTTTTGAAAAAATATTACATTGTATACCCGAGCACACCCACTGCTGGGGGTGCGGGTACAAACCGTCTATTGCCTCTCTCCAAAATAAAACGCCCCGAAAATAATATCTTTTTCGGAGCGTTTGATGGGTAGCAGTTTTCTTTACAAATACAAAACTTTAAATCCGGCGCTTATCGTCCAATCGGCTCCGGGCATATTTCCCCCCATTTTCCCACCGCCGCGTAAATATACCGCCGTGCCTTGATTAATCATGGTGCCCACTTCCGCTTCCGGCTGAAATTTGGCCACTCCCGGTGTATCGTAGTCAATATAATAGCGCGGATCCAAAAATACCCACCAGTTGGTATCGGATAAATAGACAATCGCGCCGCGAATACGGCCATTATTGATATTGTCACGACCACCGTCACCGGCGATAGACCAAGATTGTTTGTATCCCAGCGCAAAGAACCAGTTGGGCGTGGGCATATATACACCATACACAGATGGGTTTAATTGCACTTTACCGCTTCCTAATTCTTTTCCGGTGGCAGTAGGCCAAATGGTTTCTAATACCGCACCGAAAGACCAAATTTCCCCCTCGTTGTAGCGTCCAAAGGAAAGCGAGAGAGTGGTGTCTCCCAATCCGTTTTTGCTCTTAGCAGGCGATTCAAAGCGCGCTAAGGGTAATTCTATACCCAGTGTCATAGCCGGAGCAAATTTATAATACCCTTTCATCGTCATTTTAGACAAAGAAACCGAACCGGGCGAATCCAGCACATCCATAGAAGGGTTGAATTCCAAAGAGGTTACTTTATCGTTGGGAAGAACATCACGGATTTCCTGTATTTGGGCGTACACGGGCGCGGCCAAAGCGCACAACATCCACAAAACGGCGTATTTTTTGAGCATAGCATCTCCTTCAGGTGATTTAAACAACTTAGTAGTATTGTAATAATTTTGGGCGTACTAAAACAGGAGAAAATTTAATTATTAGAAGAATTTAATTTGCGGCGTAATAGAATAATTTGTTTTTCCAAATAATTGTGAGCTTCCCGAGATAAATTCGAGTTTTTTCCGGAGAGGATATCAGCAGATAATGCCTGTTCGTAAGTGCTTAGCGCGCGCTTGAGGTCTTTTTCGGTACCGTAGCCGGTAGATAGCATATCTCCAAGTACCAACCACACGGCCGGATCTTTTCTATAGGCGGCCAGTAAACTGACCCATTTGAAAATTAGCGGATAATAGTCTTCGTCGTCTTCTTCGTAATATAGTTCAGCAAAGCGGTACAAACTTTGTAAGTCGCCATTTTTAGATTTTTTTTCTAACGTTTTATACATAGCTTTTTTTGCTTCCAAGGCCACTTGAGTACGCTTGTGACGAAGTAGTGTGTGTATGGTCACAAGTAATACGATTAGAACTAAAATCAGAATGGCTATTAGTCGCATATTTTAAGTATAAAATTTTTTATAAAGAGAAGACAATAGGTTTTCTTACTTGGCAAAAAAATTGTTATACTGTATGGGTAGTACTTGTTACAATTTATCTGTTTTTGGAACCGTATGTGGAATACGGAAAGCTTTGAGCTTGCTCAAGGCATCATGCAGTCCAAAGACAGTCGTTTTAGGCACAAAGTGCACGGACTAATTACCCGGGTGCTTTGTGCCGAGTGTTTGCCGCACCTTCGGGCGCGGCAGACCACGGCTGTTATCATTTTGGGTCACTGCATGAGCTCAAGGATAACGGCCGTTTTTTTGCGTTCCTTTTCCAAAGACAGAAATAATATGGAGACGAGAGTATGCAAAAAAATAAACGAGCGTTTACGCTCATTGAACTACTAATAGTAGTGCTTATCATTGGTGTGTTAAGCGCGATTGCCATTCCGATGTATCAAGGGGCGGTGGATAAAAGTCATTTCAGCACGTTGTTGCCCGCTACAAAAGCTATTAAAAATGCCGAAGAAGCCTATAAAATGGCAAACGGAAGGTATACCAATGAAATGAGCGAATTAGATGTAAGTATGACAAACGGTGATGTTTCATATGAGATCCTTACCCCCAATAACATGTCAGATCCAAATGTGATCCGTGTGACAAACAATAAACTTTCAGGTGTACGCCTAGCTAGCTATCTAGATGATAGCCCAAAATTTGCTGGGCAGTTGCATTGTGAAGCGGAAAATGGAAATACACGCGCACAAAGATTGTGTGAAAAATTATTAAGTGGGGAAGAGTTAACAACTACCGACAGTTATACAGCATATTTGTTAGATCAAGAGGTAGATTACGCTTTGTGCGATAGCGTAAATCGTAGTTGGTCAACGAGCAAGTCAAAATGTTATAAAGACACTTCATCCCGTTGTGCGGCACTTGATGTGCCAGTACTTAGTGCTGGAGAAGACACATGTGGTTATCTAGGGAAGAATGGATCCTCATACGATAATAAATTTGATATCGGATCAGAAGGAGTATGTATAGGAACTAACAGTTGGTCCTGTAATATGGATATTTTTGATAACGGAACTTGTTGGCCCGAAAACTACCACGCATCTTGCATGCAGAATGAATATAAAAATAACAGTACTTGTCAGGGAAATGCAAGTGCTGCCTGTATAGATTCGCAATTTTATTCTGGCAGCATTTGTCAAGGAAATACAGCTACAGCTTGTTCTCGATCAGGTTTTCATGATGGAAGCGTATGTATCGCAAATGTCGAAGGAACTTGTACATACCGAGACTATGCTACTAGTGTGTCAACTTTTGATTCCGGCGCTATGTGTGTAGGGAATGCCTCCGGTACATGCAGTACAGGGCTTAAATTAAACCAAGGTGCTATTTGTATCGCTAATGCCAGCGGAACATGCAATACAGATTATTCTTTAGGGGCGTGTTGCTGTGGAAATTATTGCCCCAGTAGTGCGCCCAAATGTGCCGCTTGCGATTCTCAATATATACATTAATATAAAACACCCCGCCTTTCGGCGGGGTGTTTGCTAAATTGCATTCAAAAACAACTTATTTGACGTTTTTAGAGATATATTTGCTCATGTCAAACATGCTGATTTGTTTTTTGCCTTCAAAAATAACGGCCAATTTGGCATCAGAGTTGATCATGCGTTTGTTGGTTTTATCTTGTAAACCGTTTTTCTTAATATAGTCCCACATCTTTTTGACGATTTCAGTTCTCGGAAGAGGGGCGGCTCCCACCACAGCGGCCAGTTCGGCGCTGGGGGTTAACGGGGCCATAAATTTTGCATTTGCTTTTGCCATAGGGAATTCTCCTTTTCGTTTCTTAATCTTTTTATTTATTGTAGTAAATTATAGGCCTAATTGTAAGGGGATATTTTTCCCCCTACAATTAGACGATAAAACAACTTATTTGCCGCAAGTGCAGCATTCTTTCACTTTCGGCGCGGCGGCCAAGACTTCTTTAGACACACCGTCTTCGTATTTTTTGAAGTTTTCCACGAAGGATTTGGCCAAGGCTTGATATTTTTCCATATAAGCCTCTTTGTCTTTCCACAAGTTCATGGGGTTCAAAATTTCAGACGGTACGCCTTCACATTCTGTCGGGATTTGGAAACCAAATACCGGGTCGGTGGTGAAGTTTACTTTAGCGAGTTTGCCATCTAACGCGGCATTGAGTAAAGCGCGGGTGTATTTGATGCTGATGCGGTTGCCGACGCCATAAGGGCCGCCAATCCAGCCCGTATTGACGAGCCAGCAATCCACATTATGCTCTTGAATTTTCTTTTTGAGCAGTTGCGCATACGTATCCGGATGCAAGGGCATAAACGGAGCACCAAAGCAGGTAGAGAACGTGCTGGTCGGTTCTTTTACGCCTTTTTCCGTGCCGGCTACTTTGGCCGTGTAACCGCTGATAAAGTGATACAAGGCTTGATCCGGGCTAAGTTTAGAAATCGGCGGCATCACACCAAAGGCATCACAGGTCAAGAAGATGATGTTTTTCGGGTGGCCTGCGCGTTTGGTGGGTACGGAGTTGCTGATAAAGTTAAGCGGATAGCAAGCGCGGGTATTTTCGGTCAAGGTATCATCATCTAAGTCTAATTTGCCGGTTTCCGGGTCAAATACGACGTTTTCCAAGACGGTACCAAAGCGTTGGGTGGTAGAATAGATTTGCGGTTCGGCTTCGGGGTTTAAGCGAATAACTTTAGCATAACAACCGCCTTCAAAGTTAAATACACCGGAAGCATCCCAACCGTGTTCGTCATCACCAATCAGTCCGCGGGATACATCGGCAGACAAGGTGGTTTTACCCGTGCCGGACAAACCAAAGAAAATAGCGCTGTCGCCTTTATCACCCACGTTGGCAGAGCAGTGCATGGTCATAATGCCTTTTTGCGGCAAGAGATAGTTCATGACAGTAAATAAGGCTTTTTTATTTTCGCCGCCATATTCGCTACCGATGACCAAAACGGTTTTCTTGGCAAAGTTGGTCACGATGACCGTTTCGGAGTTGGTTCCGTCGGTTTTCGGGTCCACTTTCAATTTCGGCAAGCAGATTAACGTAAATTCCGGTACGAAGGATTTCAATTCTTCTTTGGCCGGTTCAATGAACATATTCTTGACAAATAAGTTGGTCCAGGCGCATTCGGTGATGGCACGGACTTTTAAGCAAGATTCTTTGCTAGATCCTACATAGGCATCGCGCACGAATAATTCTTTGTCCGCGGCATATTTTTTGGCCTTTTCAAAAATGGCATCCCAGTATTTTTCTTCAATACCGACATTGCCTTTGCTGAACCACAATTTCCCTTCTACATCTTTCGTTTTAACGAAAAAGCGGTCGTTGGGGCTGCGGCCAGTGTGTTTGCCGGTGCTAACGCAGAACGGTCCGCCATAAACGACGTTACCTTCGTTACGTTTGATTGCTTCTTCATACAAGGCCGGAGTGGAATAGTTCCAATACACGGTCTTGGTGGTGGTAAGGCCGGAATTTTCCAGCCCAAAGTCCGGTTTATAAAAATCCGGTTTTGCATTTTTTGTATTCATAATTTTTAGTCTTCCTTTCACGACAGATTTTTCAGCGCCTTGGCTATCCTTTGGACTCCGCGGACAATGCTATCCTCAGAGGCGCAAAAGCTAATGCGCAAGTGTCCGTCCATCCCAAAGGCTTTTCCGGGCACTACAGCCACTAACGCCTGTTCTAACAAATACTGTGCCAGTGCTTGTGAGTCGGCATTATAATGGCTAAAATCGGTAAAACAATAGAAAGTACCTTGCGGCTTATGCAGCACTAGATGCGGAATTTTTTGTAACTCAGCCAGTAAGATATTTCTATTTTTTTCTAATAACGCGCACAATTCTGCGATACAACTTTGGTCCCCTAATAAGGCGGCCGCCGCGGCTGTTTCAGATAAATCGCAGTTGCACGAGGTGCTTTGGGCTTGCATACGGCCCATGGCACTGATTAATTCTTCATTTTCACATACGGCCCATCCGATGCGAAGCCCTGTTAGGCCGTACAATTTGGACACGCCGTTTCCAATCACTAAGTTTTGACTGTTATGACTGAAAGCGTACGGATTAGGGCACTTCTTACCGTCAAAAACGAGCTGATGATAAATATCATCCATAAACAGGAAAATATGTTTTTGCTCGGCCAGTTCCACTACCCCTTTGATGAAATTCTCATCAAAAATTAGTCCGGAGGGATTGTTAGGGCTATTGAGCAAAATGGCTTTGGTTTTTTCCGTAATGGCAGCTTGTAATTCTTCAAGCGTAATTTGCAATCCGTGTGCCGGACGCACGACTACCGGTGTACCGCCGGCCAATTTGACCATTTCCGGATAGCTGACCCAATAGGGGGCCGGAAATACCACTTCGTCACCCGGGCTTACAGTGGCCAATAAAAAATTGAACAGAGCCTGTTTGGCTCCGGCGGAAATTAAGATATTTTTCGGGGAGGGTTTACGCCCGTAATAGGTCTGAGTGTAATGGGCTACGGCCTCTTTTAGTTCCGGTGTACCCGATGACGGGGTATATTTAATTTGTCTGGTTTGGGCTTTCTTAACAATAGCTTGCACCGCGGAAAGCGGAGCCGGAAAAACAGGTTCTCCCCCGCCTAAATGAATAAGCGGTTGACCTGCTTTTGTAAGGGCACGCACTAAAGCATTGATTTTTAACGTAGGGGAATCCCCGATCATTTGTGCGCGCGTAGACAAATTCAAATCAGACATTGGGCCAAAATCTCCTATTATCTATTGTAGCATTTCACGCGGCATTATACCTAGAGAAAAATTCGCTATTTTTTTATTTGTTCGATTTTTTCCAGTACGGCATTAAGTTGAGGTAAATTAATTCCCTCAATTCCGCCTCGGTCGGCAGCAGCCGCGATGTCTGGGCTGAGCGGCAATCGGGCCGTCGAGGCAATATGATAAGAGTCAGCCGTTTCTTGCAGGTGGCTTTTACCAAAGATTTCATGTTGTTTGCCGCAATCGGGACATATAAAATAGCTCATATTTTCTACTAAGGCAGTTAACGGTAATTTCATGAGTTCGGCCATTTTGACTGCTTTTTTAACAATCATCCCTACCAGTTCCTGCGGCGAAGTCACAAAGACAATCCCATCAATGGGCAGACTTTGGAAAACCGTCAGCGTTACATCTCCGGTACCCGGCGGCATATCCACAAATAAAATATCTACATTGTCCCAAATGACTTCGGTCCAAAATTGTTTAACCGTGCCGGTAATGAGCGGCCCGCGCCAAATGACAGGGTCGTTTTCATTGTCTAGCAATAAATTGAGCGACATTAATTGTACCCCGCTTTTGGACTGTACGGGATAAACGCCGCTTTGGTCTCCCATCGCGCGCTCGTGTACACCAAACATTTTAGGAATTGACGGGCCGGTGATATCCGCATCTAAAACGGCAGCTTGCAGGCCTTTCTTTTGGGCGGCCGATGCCAATAATGCAGTGACCATGGATTTGCCCACTCCCCCCTTGCCGCTACAAACGGCAATTACTTTTTGCACGCGGGCATGCGGATTTAATTTTTCCAGTAAACTCTGCGGTTCGGTACGATCCCCGCAATTTTGCGAACAGGTTTTACAATCGTGTGTGCATTCAGCCATAAAATACTCCTATAGAAATCTTTTTTATATTTTAGCAATTTATCAAGTCGTACGCGAGGATAAATTTGTTATACTTATTCTATGATGAAAAAAATATTCTTTTTGATAATGCTGTCAATGGTACTAATAAGTACTGTTTTTGCTCAGGAGATAGCAACTTCCTATACTCCTCAATTTGACCCGGAAAAAATTTATTTATTTGATGTGAATATTGAGGTTTTACAGAATGGGCGTATTGTAGTAACGGAAAACATTACTCTCAATGCCCGACATCAACAAATTAACCGTGGTATTTACCGAGATATTCCTATCTCTTTATTGGAACAAGTAGAGCCTATTTCTTTAACTTTAGATGGTAAAAAACATCCCTTTTTTACAGAAAAGAAACCCAAATATTTACGGGTGAATTTCGGCGATGATAATTATATAGATACCGGGGTGCATACTTATTCTTTTGTGTATGCCTATACCGGGGCGATTAATTTTCTGAAAAATTATGATGAACTGTATTGGAATGTAACCGGAAATGGATGGAATTTTGATATAGATAAAGCGCAAGTAAGCGTGTCTTTCCCTTCTAATGTAGAAATAAATAAAAATGGGATTTCTGCTTATACGGGAGTATTGGGAGCTAAAGGAAGAAGTGTACAAGAAGTTGCCCCATTGACCTATGAAACGACACGGACTTTGCGTCCAACAGAAGGACTGACTATTGCCATTCCATTTCAAAAAGGAGCCATACAACCTCCCTCTTTATCTCAACGATTATCTGGGATAGCCTCTTGTCCTCTATTTTTCTCAATAGTTGTGAGCTTTATTTTGCTGTTTTATTTTATTATTACGTGGGCTAAAGTAGGCAAAGATCCCTCTTATTTAGCTTTGACTCAATATACCCCGCCGGAAGGTATTTCTCCCGCATTTATGTATTATTTAGAAAATGGAATGGTAGATGCAAAACTGTTGACTTGTGCTATCTTGGATTTAGCGATGAAGGGACATATAGAAGTGAACAAAACAAAAAGTTTTTTTTCGCAACATGAATTAGTGCTAAAGAATATGCCGACAGAGAAATTACCGATAGAAGAAAATGAAATGATCAGACGTTTTTTCACTCGTTCTTCTAGTTTTACCCTAAATAAGCAGCACACAGAAGTTTTTGGAAAATTAACGCAAGAGATAAAGATACTATTTTCCCAACAATGCAAACCCTATATTGTTAGCAATGCCGGTTACTTGCTAATCGCGGGTATACTGGTTTTGTTTTTAGGAACAGTTCCTTTTATTTTAGGGAAAAATGCGCCACTTATTTTTATCAATTTTCACTTCTCTATATTTTTTATTTTTCTGAGTTTAGGAATAAATAAAATGATACCTAAGATTTTTTTAAGCTTATTTCTAACGGCATTTTACGGTGTCTTTTGGATCGGAGCCGGACAGATAAACGGTCCGGATATACTGATATGCCAAATATTATTCATATTTAGTATGTGGGGTCTGTCTTTATATGCCACGCTTATTCGTAATGTGACCCCGCAAGGCAAAGTATTATTTGAAGCAATCTCTGGATTTAAGAAATATATGAAAATAGCGGAAGTGAATCGGGTAGCGGCCTCTAATCCGGTGGAAGCAGAAAAAATATTTTGCGATTATTTACCTTTCGCTTTTGCGTTGGGGCTTTATAATAAATGGATGAAACAATTTAGCCATATTTTGTCCAAGGACACCATTGAACGATGTACGGCTTCTGCCGGCGGGGCTCATTTTATAGCAAGAGGCTTATCTAGCAGTATTTCTTCTTCTATGAGTAGTAATAGTGGGAGCCATGGCGGCGGTTGTAGCGGCGGCGGCCACGGAGGAGGTGGCGGTGGCGGCCGCTAGAAATTATTTCCTGTATTAGCATAAAAAGCCCCCTGATGGGGGCTTTTTAAGTGGAAGGTTTGTAAAACCAAGCAACGGAGAGGGAGGGATTTTCCTTCCGGTTATTTTCCTGACGGAAAATACCTGCAGTCCGGCCTCGCGGTTTTTGCCTTTCGCCGTTAACTACATCGGCTCAAACAAAAACATCGCTCCGGCTTTCAAATCCCTACGCGGCATAAAGCAGTTTATGCCGCTTCCAATTCCCTAAAATTAAAAACCCCACATAAAGTGGGGTTCAAATTTTCGGAGAGGGAGGGATTCGAACCCTCGAAGCCTTGCGGCTTACAGGTTTTCGAGACCTGCTGTTTCGACCACTCACACACCTCTCCAACTATTCTATACACATTATACAAAACTCTTGCATACATTCTCATCTCTAACGTTGTGGCGCGCTTTGTAATTTAACACAATGTGTATAGGGTATCCACTTAAAAACAGCCAGCCTTTTGAGAAGGCTGGCTGTTGTCAAAATAACGGCTGGCTTACATCATGCCGCCCATTCCCCCCATACCGGGCATACCGGCAGGAGCGTGATTATGTTCTTTTTCCGGAGCGTCTGCTACTAAGGCTTCCGTCAAAAGTACGGTTGCGGCGATGGACGAAGCATTTTCTAAAGCGGTGCGTACCACTTTGGCCGGATCTACGACCCCTGCTTTTAACAAATCGCCATACTCACCGGTTTCGGCATCAAAACCGTCCGCAGCACCTTTCATAGATAATACTTTATCTACTACTACGGCACCATCGAGTCCGGCATTGACCGCAATTTGTTTGAGCGGAGCGGTTAAGGCTTTGCGTACAATGGCGATACCGGTTTTGATATCTTCATTGTCCGTTTTTAAGCCGTCCAAGGCCTTTTGGCTGCGGGCTAAAGCAACACCGCCTCCCGGCACTAAACCTTCTTCTACGCCGGCTTTGGTGGCGTTCTTGGCGTCTTCCACTTTAGCTTTTTTGGCTTTCATTTCGGTTTCGGTGGCAGCCCCTACGCTGATGACAGCTACACCGCCGGAAAGTTTGGCTAAGCGTTCTTGCAATTTTTCTTTATCGTAATCGCTGGTGGAATTTTCAATTTGTTTGCGGATTTGTTCGGCACGGGCGGCAATAGCTTCTTTGCTGCCTTTTCCGCTGACGATGGTGGTATTTTCTTTATCTACCACAATGCGTTCGGCTTGCCCTAAGAAGGCAAGTTCAGCTTTGTCGAGTTTCATGCCGCGTTCTTCGCTGATGACTTCACCGCCGGTCAAAGTAGCAATATCTTGTAACATTTCTTTGCGGCGATCGCCAAAACCCGGAGCTTTTACGGCGCAACCTTTTAAGGTACCGCGTAATTTATTGACCACTAAAGTGGCTAATGCTTCGCCATCTACATCTTCTGCAATGATTAAGAACGGACGACCGCTTTGTACGATTTTTTCCAGTACAGGCAACAAATCGTTCATGGAAGAAATTTTCTTATCGGTAATAATGATATACGCATTTTCCAATACACATTCCATACGTTCCGGATCGGTTACAAAGTACGGAGAAATGTATCCGCGGTCAAATTGCATACCTTCCACTACGTCTAATTTCGTTTCGGCAGTTTTGCCTTCTTCAACGGTAATAACGCCTTCGTGGCCGACTTTTTCCATGGCTTCGGCGATTAATTCACCAATGACGCGGTCATTAGAAGAAATCGTGGCAATTTGAGCTTTTTCTTCTTTGGTTTTGACCGGTTTTTGCATTTTAGCCAAGGATTCTTTTACCGCACCGACGGCCATTTCAATACCTTTTTTGACCATGGTCGGGTTGGCACCGGCCGTAATGTTTTTGATCCCTTCTTTTAACAAGGCATCTGCCAATACGGTAGCGGTAGTGGTACCATCACCGGCTACATCGTTGGTTTTGGCAGCCACTTCGCGAATGAGCTGGGCACCCATATTTTCAAATTTATCTTCCAACTCAATATCTTTAGCAATTGTTACACCGTCGTCAATAATGAGCGGAGATCCAAACTTCTTTTCCAATACTACGCTACGTCCTTTAGGCCCTAAAGTAACCTTAACAGCATTAGCTACTTTTTCAATACCCGCTTTCATTTTAGCGCGGGCTTCATCTGCAAAAATAACTTGTTTTGCCATACTAATATCTCCTTAATTTACCCCAAAATACCTAAAATTTCATCTTGGTGAATGATTAAATAGGTTTCATCATCCAATTTGATTTCTGTGCCGGAATATTTTCCGTATAATACTCTGTCTCCTACTTTGACATCCATGGGGGCACGGTTCCCTTTATCATCCAATTTCCCCGGGCCGGCCGCTAATACTTCCCCTTCCATCGGTTTTTCTTTGGCGGTGTCGGGAATGATAATCCCGCCTTTCATGGTTTCGCGCTCAATGGGCTTTACAATCAGTCTGTCACCCAAGGGCTTAATTTTCACATCGTTCATAATAACCGCTCCTTTTTTAGATATATTAGATAGTGCGCAAAAAATAAATTAGCACTCTTTTTGCGTTAATGCTAATTTAGCATAAAAGAAAGATAATTGTCAATAGTTTGTTGAGTTTGCTAAAAAAGAAAGCAACTAGACAGTTTATTTTAGACGGAAAAGTTATTTTTTCCGGGAGAAGAAATTACGTAACTTTTGGGAAAAAGTTTGTTTTTGGGGCGCCAGTATTTTAATGACTACAGCGGAAATATTATCTTGTCCGTCACGGTCATTAGAGAGGCGGACTAACTGCTTGCACAGTTTGACAATGGACATGTTTTTACCTTTTTGTACAATTTGTCCAATGGCTTGTTCTGTAAGTCCTTTGTACAACCCATCTGAACACAGGACCAAGATGTCTCCGGGGCGTACTGGGAATTTTAACAAGTCAAATTCTACATTTTTCTTGATTCCCATGGCGCGGGTGAGTACGTTTTGAATTTTACTGTGGTCTGCATCTTCTTTGGATAGTAGCCCTCGGCGTACATGTTCCATAGCCAAAGAATGGTCGGTAGTAATTTGAACGATTTTACCGTCTCTGCACAAATAAATACGGGAATCCCCTACATGCACTGCCACCGCACAATTTTGGTCAAAAACGACCCCGGTCAACGTAGTACCCATCATTTTGTAGACGGAAGAGGATTGGGCTGTGGAATAAATTGCGGCATTGGCCAAATTGGCCGCCATCAAAAGTTTACGTTCTACAAATGTTAATTTTGGTAAGAAAGTATCGGGGATTTTCAGCGTACCCGTATTTATTTTGCGAATGGTTTCTGCTAACACGGAAACAGCAATACTGCTGGCAATTTCTCCGGCACTATGTCCCCCCATCCCGTCGGCTACGGCGCCCAGTGCCAAGTCCGAAGAAATGACGACATTGTCTTCGTTCTTCTCACGGATTTTTCCGATGTCCGTTACAGCCGCGAATTCAATATCAAATTGGTTCATAGATCCTCTTTGAACAATAAGCTGCTAACACAACTGTACACGGCTGAAAAGAATAATAACAGAACGAGGAAATAATAAGCATTATTCTCTTGAGCATGGCGGTTAAAATTATCTACCGGATAACTAATAGCGTGATCCCATATAGCAAATTTGGTATTGGATGGGCCATGCATGTAATAGTCACTTAGCATAGATACAAAGAACGGATAGGCTTCCGGTTCGATGGCCTCGGCTGCGTAAGTGTTTAAGGCATTGACCAAGAATTTCTGTTTTTCTTCTTCCGGCATATAATTGATGGCTTTATCTTGTGCAAACGCTTTTAGCACGATAGGTTTATTTTCCAAATATATGATATCGGAGTCAGAATCATCATTTTTTTGCTGTTCTGTCGGTTTTTCCATAGGGATAGTATCTACTAACGTGTTCAAGGTAGTAGTGAGATTGCCCGCCAAGCCAGACACGTTGTATAACCAAAAACAGCCGACACCTGCCAGCAAACAAAAAGTGGGTAACAAGACCGCTTTTTCCTCTTTTAGTGCCACGTGATATAGAGCCAGAAGACTGAATAAAAATCCACCGGCAAATAGGATCTTTGTGAGCACGGCACTCCAGTCCGGCAATACTGTCAGAGAGGTCGCTCTGTAAACTAAAACGCCGGAAAGAATAATCAAAGAGGCCGCCAACAATCGTTGTGCCGGAGAACGATCCATTCTCCAACAGAGCGAAATCGCCAACGATACAGCCAACATCAGATAGCAGAAATAATACTCCGGTGATAAAATGTATTGGCCAAGCTGAGAAAGATTGAAAAACTCTACATTAGGAGTAAATACACCGGCTAAGTAACACGTGATAGCCAACGTAAGCAAAATAAGTGTGCTCTTCATATAGGCGCGCAACGAGGCCAAGACAAAGATACACGCAATAGTGATAATCGCTAAAGCGGAGAAAAGTAGTTGATTGGGTTCCATATGGCCGGAATAGAAGGGGGCCAATAAATTATGGATAATACCCATATTATCAGACGTATATACCGAGCAAATGCGTCCTAAGGTCAAAAACACATATCCGATTAACAAGGTAGACACCACGAAAATGGGTAACCAAATGGCCAGTTGCAATGCTGTGCGTGGCAGGGTCGTCTTATGCTGGACCACTTGTTTAGCTTGCGGCGTTTGTTGTAAGGCCGCCGGTGGCACGATCATATCGGCCGGCTCAGGTGCTGGAGCAGAAACGGACTTGGAAGGAACTGGAGCATCTGTTGCTGACGGCAAATCATTCAAATTGGGCATCTGTGTTTCAGGTTGCGTATGCTTATGCGGTTGCGTAGACGACATAGAACGATATATGTCTTGTGCCCGATTTTGGCGGATAGTTTCCGTCGAAAATTTTTCTTCTTTTGCAATATGGAGAGGACCTTCTATGCCTAAATCAATGGCTCCTCTGCCTTGTTTGGTTTTAATGCGCAACTGCTCTTCCGCGCGCATTTTATTAAAGTATAAATAGGTTTCTTTCGCGGTTTGGAAACGGTCATCCGGGTTTTTGCTCATTAATTTTTGAATAGCCAAGGATAACCAACCGGGCATTTCTGGACGTAATTTAGCCGGATTAGGAACAGGTTCGTTAATATGTTTTTGAATAATTTCAACCGTGTTTTTGCCGTTATACGGGAAATGACCCGTCAGCACATAATACATGCTGGCACCGATGGAGTATAAATCGGCGCGTGGATCAATTTCCTTCCCTAAAGCCTGTTCGGGCGCAATAAAATATGCAGTACCGGCCAGTTCTGTGGTTTTGGTAGAACCGGTTTCTTTATCGACTTTTTTAGCGATACCAAAATCTACTATTTTGGGCTTTCCCTCCGGAGTGATTAAAATGTTGGAGGGTTTAATGTCACGGTGAATGATTCCTTTTTCGTGAGCTACGGCTAATCCTTTTAGTACGCCCTCAAACAAATCTAAGATTCGGCCAATAGGGAGCACGCGTTCTTTTTTCAGCATAGCCGACAAAGTTTGTCCTTCCACAAAGGACATCACGATAAAATAGTAGCCCTGCTCTTTTCCTACATTGTACACGTTGACGATGTTTGGGTGGTCTAGTTCGGCAATAGCACGCGCCTCAGTCAGAAATAAACTGACTGCCTTTTTATCATTGGCTAAATTGGGACTTAAAATTTTAACGCAGACGATACGGTTCAGAGCTTTGTGACGAGCTTTGAAAACGGCGCCCATTCCCCCTTCGGCTACTTTTGCTAAAATCTCACAGCCGGAAATTTCTTTGCCGACTAACGTTTGTGCATCGAGCATACTTTATACTCCTGTTAATAAACCCAAATTTATTATACTAAAAGGCTTGCTTTTTAAGCTATCAAATCTTACAATATAACCAGACTATTCTATCATAGCATATTTGGACACCTTTGAAATACAAGCGTTAGGAAGGAAAGGAGGAGATATGGCTGAAAGCAGTTTCATGCGTTTACAGGAAATAGGGGTTATTAAACAAGAGCAGGGAAGTGAAATTCAATTTTCTATCGATGCCTATCGGGGCTATCGATATGCGTCTATCCGTAAGTATTTAACGGAGGGTGCTTATACGGGAGCCACCCGTGCCGGAATTACCCTAACGCCGGATATTGTCAAAGCAGTAGCTCCTTTACTGGCGGCGCTTCCGGATGATCCGGCACAACTCCAAGAAGTAGAAATAGGTAAATTTGCCAAGCGTCCCGGTTTATCTGTGATTGTGCGTATCAGCGAATTTCGTGGCAGCAAAGGAATTGATTTCCGCCAATGGCAAGAAGATGCCGCCTATAAAGGATGGACCAAAAAAGGAATTCGCCTTCCGGCACAGAAAATAAAAGAGATTAAAACGCTTTTTGCTCAACTGGCACAAGCCCTACAAAATGGGTAATTCAGCAAGAGCAATTGCATCCTGTCTTTTAACAGAAGTACCGAAGGAATTCTACTTCAGTTTTGTTATAATATAAGTATGCAACTAGGATTTATAAAAGTAGCCGCGGCAGTTCCCCAAGTACGTGTCGGAGATTGCCAGTATAATTTACAACAAACTCTATCCTTACTGCATCGGGCAGCAAAGGAGGGAGCTGAATTGGTGGTATTTCCGGAATTGGGCCTTACCGGATATACTTGTGCGGATTTGTTTCATCAATCTTTGCTTTTAGACCAAGCCGAACACTCTCTGCAACAATTACTTCAACAAACTTCCCATTTGCCATTAATATCGGCGGTAGGAATGCCGCTGCGCATAGGGAACGCTTTGTACAATGTCGCCGTTGTTTTTCAGAAAGGTAAGATTTTAGGGGTAGTTCCCAAAAGTTTTTTACCCAATTATGCGGAGTTTTATGAAAAACGCTGGTTTGATAGCGGTGCTGAAACGGAAGTTTCGGAAATTGAGTTAGCCGGTCAAACCGTTGCTTTTGGGACCAACTTGCTATTCCAATATGGACCGGCTGTGCTAGGAGTGGAACTTTGTGAAGATTTATGGGTGCCGATTCCCCCTTCTTCTAAAGCGGCATTGGCCGGAGCTAACATTATCTTAAATTTGTCAGCCAGTAATGAACTAACCGGCAAGCATACTTATTTGGAACAATTAATCTTGCAACAATCCGCTCGTTGTTGTTGCGGATATGTATATGCTTCTGCGGGAATCGGAGAGTCTTCTACGGATTTAGTTTTTACAGGAAATGGTTTAATTGCGGAAAACGGCGCATGGCTAACGCGTACGGCTCGTTTTGTGCCCAGTGAACAATTAGTGATTACGGAAATGGACGTGGAAAAATTGCAGGCAGAACGCCGTTTTCGAACTTCTTTTGCGCAAGAAAAGACGAACCCGTTCCGTATCATTCAAGCAATTGCCCCCGCGCGCACAAAGTTGCAGCTTACACGTTCTGTAGCGGAGCATCCTTTTGTGCCGGCTGATGGCGTAAAATTGGCTCCGCGTTGTGAAGAAATTATCCAAATTCAAACGCATGGTTTAATGCAACGCTTGCGCCATACACATTGTCAACGGGTCGTACTAGGGATTTCCGGCGGACTGGATAGCACGTTGGCATTATTGGTGAGCGTACGTGCTTTTGATCAGCTGGGACTACCGCGCAAAGGTATTATAGGGGTTACCATGCCTTGTTTTGGCACAACGGACCGCACGTATTCTAACGCCATTTCTTTGATGAAAGCATTGCAAATTACCCGTAAGGAAATTAACATTCGGGCGGCTGTTACGCAACATCTAAAAGATTTACAACATCCTCTTTCTTCACGGGATGTGACGTATGAGAACGCACAAGCGCGCGAACGTACGCAGGTGCTAATGGATGTGGCAAACCAGCAACAGGCCTTGGTAATAGGTACAGGAGATTTATCGGAACTGGCTTTGGGTTGGGCTACATATAACGGGGATCACATGAGCATGTATGGAGTTAATGCCGGGGTTCCTAAAACATTGGTGCGATATTTGGTGCATTATAGTGCAGACAGCACGAATATCGCTTCTCTAAAAAAGACTTTAACGGATATTTTAGATACCCCTGTCAGTCCCGAACTGTTACCACCTTCCGGTAAGAATATTTCTCAGAAAACAGAAGATTTAGTAGGACCTTACGAGTTGCATGATTTCTTCTTGTATTACTTTTTGCGCTTTGGATTTTCTCCGGCCAAAATAGCTTTTTTAGCCCAGTATGCTTTCGGAAAAAAATATAAAAAAGCAATAATCAAGAAATGGCTGCTCGTTTTTATAAAACGTTTTTTTTCGCAACAATTTAAGCGTTCTTGTTTACCAGACGGTCCCAAAGTGGGATCGGTGAGTTTATCCCCCCGAGGAGATTGGCGCATGCCTTCGGATATGTCTGCAGCGTTGTGGACCAAAGAGGTGGAAAAATTGTAAATTCTACTTGAAAATATTTGTTTTTTAAGTTAGACTTATTATATAGTGTATGTGTAAACTACAAACTAGGAGAAAACGTATGAGAAAAAATTTATTGTTCGTTTCGCTTTTTTTGGCGGCTGCGATAGGCGCACAGGCGGATGGATTGAAGTTTGTCACCACACTTTCGCAACCGGTGGGAGTGTTTCAGAATATAGAAGCGGTGGATGCGAATGCCACTTCTAACATTTATTCGGTGAACTTTTGCCGCGATACGGTGGCTCGTGGCGGTTCCATTTCCAGCAAAAAAGCGACTGTGGTTACCGACTTATTATTGACCAAGCCATCTTCCGTGTTATCAAGTGCGGATGGTGTGGATAACCTTGTGGTGAAATCTTTCCAATTAAAAGGAAGCGATTTGAATACAGACGCGCTTCAAACAAGCATTCCATCTGTGAAAGCGAAATCGTTACAAGCTCAAAATATAGCTCTTACCACTACTTCTTTGATTCCTGAAAAAGGTGTAAAGATTTGGGTAAAAGACACCATTCTGCAAAGAGCTTTTCCCAATAATAGTAGCCACAATATGTCGACGGTAGTGGCTTCTATGAATGCGAAAATGAATATTCCGAACGTAGCGGTTTATAGCACCGG
This sequence comes from Elusimicrobiaceae bacterium, assembly GCA_017528825.1. Taxonomy (NCBI): domain Bacteria; kingdom Pseudomonadati; phylum Elusimicrobiota; class Elusimicrobia; order Elusimicrobiales; family Elusimicrobiaceae; species Elusimicrobiaceae bacterium. Next base: position 33,410 of record JAFXOI010000019.1, read on the forward strand.
CCCTGAAAGCGCTAATTTAGCTAGCAATATGAGATGGCACTCCATTGCCTGCGCTACCGGAGAAACTTCTTGCAATTCCACTAACGCGAGCAAAACTCGTATCTTACTTGGAGACAAAAATTAAGTTTGTTATCTTCAATAAAAAACCTCCCGGTTAATCCGGGAGGTTTTTTATTGCTACTACCCTATGCAATGATTATTGATTTTTTTCCTTATCTTTCTTAAATAAACCGCTTATATTTTTTACAGTATTAACAGCCGTATTGACGGTAGAGGATACAGCTTGAGACCCTGTATTTACTACCGTTTTACCGGCATCCTTGGCGGTGTGTACGGTGGAACTGGCCACTTTTCCGGGAGTCTTATAGTTGACAATTCCCCCCACCAGCGATACGGCAGTTTTTGTAATGTCTAATTTGCCGGACGGATTGCTAGTTGTGCCGCCGATTTTAATCACAATAGGTGTTTGGGAAGTTAACACGGTGGCTTTTACACGCATGTCTAAGGCATCGGTTTTGAAGTTAATATTCCCGGTGGCGGTCATATTGCTGATAGCGGAATTAAAGTGGGTTTCTTCTATATTCATCAGCCCATTATTAAACTGATAAGTACCCGAACCGGAAGAGAATTTAATCTGGCCGGAATTCTCCGATGGCTGGAATAGATTAATACCAAGTTTAGAGGTCACTTTCTTGACTAGTGTAAGCGGTAAAAGCAGAATTTTGACAATTTTGTTATCCTTTACAAAAGTCATTAAGTCATTGATCGTTCCTTCTTGCAAATCAAAAGATATAGTGCCGTTTGCCTGCTTGAGTGAGGCGCTGGCTTTAGTTAGGGATACATTTAAGCTCGCACCTGTTGACGAAAAATAGGGAACGGCAATTTCTCCGACAGTAAGCGTGCCTTTTAGGTTAAACAACGTTTCTGCAGTAGCACTTTGTGAAGAGGGGGCCGTTTCCACAGGAGTATCCGAAACGTTTTGTTCCGTATCGCTACCAGAGGAAGTAGAGAAAGTATCTAATTTGAGTTTAGACAAATTGGCCTGAAACAAGATATCCAGCACGCTTCCCAAATCTTTGTAGGTAAAAGAGAGAGAGAAGGGTTCTTGATTCAAATTACCGGTAATTTTGGGAGAAGTAATTTCTGCCAAAGAGGCTAATGTAATGTTTCCGCTCATTTCTGAGACGGTGACTGGCGGATATTGTACAGCCACTTTATCTAACGTGATAGTTCCATGTACATCTTGTTTGTCTTTTTTATCCGTGGCGGTCAATTGGCCGGTAATCTTTCCTTTCATGCCAAAACCATCCAGCAAGTTTGTCATGGAAGCTAACTGAGTGAGATTCAAATTGATATCGTTTTGGATGTTGTAAGACGGAGTATCTCCCCCCCAACCGACCTTTCCGACGGCTAATATGGAAGAGTCCGATACCGCCAATTTAGCCTGTGATAGCGTAAACAAGGAGTTATCCAAATCAGCTACGCCATCTGCCTCAAAGGAAATATTCGGTAATACGAAATGGGGTAAATCCGGTGCTAATTCCGCCAGGGCTGTGTTCGAAACACCGGATATTAGCCCTTGTAAATTTACAGTGGGCTGATTAAAGTTTTTTACGCCTCCCTTCAAAGCGAGGGTAATTTCTCGATAATTCGTATCTAAATTTTGTAGGGTGACGTAGGCCTGCGCAAGATCTAGATTGCTTAAATTAATCGTTAAATTACTTTTAATGGGAAGCGAAATGTTTTGTCGCTCATCTTGATAACCAAGATTAAATTGTAACCGTGCATCAAAGGGAGATGTTAAATCAAAATCTTTAACATCTACATTCAAATTTGTGACGGAAACTTGTAAATTCTCTTGTTGGTCTTTATAAAAGACGGCACAGTTTCTGGTATACACATGTTCGGCCAACAAATCGAAGAATTGTGTAGAGGAATCGCTGCCGGAAGAAGTATCCTCTTGCGGTTCTGTCGTTGAAGATTGCGTTAAATCCTCAAAATTAAATTTTCCCTCTTTATCTTTTATTAAGTTTATCTGTAAGCCCTTGAGCCCGACGGTAGAAATGTTAATTTGCTTTTTAAGCAACGGTTTTAATTTCAGCTTTACAACAACATTGTCTGCTCGAATGAAAGTGCCTTGCTCGAAAGTTGTACTTTCCGAAATAGCTAAATCTTTTAAGGTAATACCAATCAGATTAAATGATAAGTCCGAAAAAGTAATTTCACGTTTCAACGTGTTTTGTGCATACGTTTGTATAATGGACTTAATTTTTTCTTCAGGAAAGATGGCCTTTAACGTAAAAAACGCTGCCACCAATAATACAGCCGCCACACCGGCTAAGATACCAACCCATTTAAGTAATTTTTTCATACTCCTTATTATACCAATTTGTCGTCAGGAGGTATGAAAAGAACTATTTTTTATGCTCGTTGATATCGCCGATGTCTATTACATTGTCTTTGGGAGCGGTTAGCGTAGCACGATATTTGTCCAAATCGCGACGTATTACCGCCAATACGAGTAATATAAACGTCACGTCATCGGTAATACCTAAAATCGGCAATACATCCGGTAGTAAATCGATTGGACTGACGAAATAAAATATGCAAAATAATACCAAAAAAAACGTTTTCCACGGCATCGGATAACGCCGCTGTAAAATCGCTTTACTCATTGCAAAAAAGGTAAGAATATCTCTCATATCTTCATTTAATTATTTTTGGGCGAGCTATGCAAGGCCCCCTTCACACTTGGCGTAGATTGCGGCTGAGTAATACGCGCATTTTATTGCCTGCCATATATAAGTATTATAAAAAAAGAGAGTCTAAAAAGACTCTCTTGAAAAAGATTACTTTTGTTCTGTCTGCTCAAATAATTTGGGAGATAAGTCTAAATACAAAGCAATCAAAGGTACCTGATATATCAGCGTCATAAAAGCAATTGGAATGATTGCCAAGAAACTGACTATGTACCGACTGACCGGTAGTAAAATCCAACTAATTGCTCCGAGCAGTCCTATGGCTAACATAGTGATTATAGAAACGATGATAGAGATCAACAACAATATGAATAACAGACCCACCGTATGCCAAAAATGTCCTTTAACTAACTGGTACGAGGAAGAAAAACAAGTTACAAGGGGCAAATCCGTCAATAACAATAAATAGGGAACAAATATCCAATATATAATTGTTACTAACAAAAGTAAGATAAAAAAGAGAATCCATATTGCTACCAATCCCCAAGCTACTAACGGTGCGGCCGCAAGTAAATAGAGAATGAGCCAGCAAATACCGAAGGCCACGGCCGCTCCGGCGCCTATCACGAGCATGTAAAGCAAAGATCCTAAGATTAAGCGCGGAAGACGATATAAAGCCAAGGCCCAACTTTCTGTTAGGTTTTGCGTGTGTTTACAGATATATAGTATTAAAGCACTTACAAACCAGCTAGATAGCAAAGTGCTCAGCACCGATGCCGTTAACGATTGCCAAAGATTTGGCTGAGTGGTAACGGCCTGAATAGGATCAAATCCTACCAATATCCCTTTTATGAACCAACTGGCTGCCGGCGCACAAGCAGCCAACAAGAAAAATGGAAGAAATCTCTTCATTATTTCTTGCCAACTGCGTTCCAACAAATCTTGAAAGTCTAATACATTATCTGTTTCGTTCATAGGGGTTTGTCCGATATTTTAATAGAGTTTTGCTCATCCGGTTCTTGCTGTTGTTTATTTTGTGTCTGCTGATTATGCATTTTGCGTTCATTTTCAGCTAGCTGACGAGCCATATCTTCATCAAACAGGATGGTTGGCATGCGATCTTCTTCTTGATCTAAGGTTTGCGGTAGGTGGTCTGTGGCACTATATACTTCCTGCAGATGGCGTTCCGTCGAATCATCCGGCTGCGTATTAATGGATGCTTGTGTTACTGAAATATCTAAATCTTCCGGCTGAATCGGTTGCGGCGGTTCTACGGGGTCAGCATGTACTTTCTCAGCCGATAAAGGCGGTAAAGGAACGATAGCGGATCTGTCTAGATATTCCAAGTTTAAGAACAGTCCGGTCATGATTGCCTGAAAGGTAATGAGAACGTACAAGTAAATCATAGCGGCTAATATAGCAGCTCCTATCAGATAAATAGGAGAAAGGGTCGATAACCACATCATCAATTGAAATTGTAAAGCCATCGGGTTGCTCAGTAATTGCGGCAGGAAGGCTTTTACGGCACAGGCGGCGACTAAACCCAATAAAATACATAATACGCCTATAGACAATAAAACAAAGAGAACTCGTCCATAATGAGCAGACACCAGTCTCCAGCTATATTGCAAACCGGACAACGGACCTTCGCCGCGCAAGGTAATGGCATATTGCGTGAACATAAAGGGTAGCATCCCAAATCCAAGACCGATGTATACTAATGCTACGACCCATGCGGAACCGGAAAAGGCCGCTCCTAATAAAATCAAGAACACCGGAATAGACAAAAGAATAGAACTAATAATAAAGTAGACAGAAGGAAGGAAAGCTCCTTTGAAACACTCCATAGCGCCAAATCCGGTGCCTTCAATTCTGTCTGCTATGATTTGAATAATTGCCGTTGTAAATACCACTCCTAGTAGAGCAGAAAATAAGCCCAAAGGGATTTGCAGCAGCATCATTAATGGGTGTTGTTTGCCTACTAATAAAACAATACCTGTAGAGACTGCTACAGCCAATATATTACACAGCATGACCAAAAAGCATAAGAGTATTACAGAACCGAATGCTTGATTGGCGACTTTTAAACTTCCAAAGATTAAACCAAATATAGATACCGGACCTTGTTTTAATTCCATATAATTTCCTCAAGTTTATTATATCAAAAAGCAAGCTATTCTCTTATCTTAGCAGAATTTACGAATTATTGAAAGAGTTTGCAACAGCCTGTGCACTGGCCCAGGCCCAATGCAAATTGTATCCCCCCACTCTGCCCGTTACGTCCAGTGCCTCTCCGATTACAAATAAACCGTTTTGCTTTTTACACTGCAAAGTATTTGGGTCAAATTGAGAGACTTCTATTCCACCGGCTGTTACTTCAGCTTGTGTATATCCCATGGTGCCGGCGGGTATAAAATCAAAATGTTGCAGACGTTTGGCCGCCGCGATTAAGACAGATTTGGTAGTGTTTGAGGCAGATTGGTCTAATTCTTGCAATAAAGTAGCCGCAATTTTAGTAGGAATGTAAGGAGACAATAATTTAGAAAATAAAACATTCTTTTGTTTATGATCTTGCAAAAAAGTACACACATCAATACGAGGAACAAAATTGATAGAGAGTTTTTTCCCTTCTTCCCAATATAAAGAGGTTTGCAATACGGCCGGTCCACTAATTCCCTGATGGGTAAACAGCAGATTACCCTGTTCTATATGTTTATCCAATGTGATTTTGACAGATAAAGAATTACCCGTTAGCTCACGGAAAATAGGGCGCCAAGTTGTATCGGCACGCAAACCTACCAGCGCCGGACGCGGTGACACGGTTTGTAAATCAAGTTGCGGAGCTATTTTCCAAGCCAGCGAAGTAGCTCCTAATTGAGGATAAGACATTCCCCCACAAGCTAAAACTACATGTCGGGCATATATTTTTCCATTGGAGGTAAGCAGACAAAATTGTTCTGGTTCTGCTAGAATTTGTAACACTTGTGTATTGAACAAAAAAGAGGTGTGGTTGGCCTTCGCTCGTCGTAACAGCCACGCTGTAACTTCTGTCGCGCGCTGGGTAACAATGCGACCGTCTTCCTTTTCTATATAAGGGATGTTATTCTGTTGTAATAGTGCTAATAATTTGTCGGGTGGAAAAGCGGCCAATGCGTGGTGACAAAAATGTTTATGTTTGCTGTAATAATCCTGCGCAGAAATTTGTCGGTGGGTGATATTGCATTTGCCTCCACCGGTAATGGATAATTTGCGTCCGGCACGAGGATTGTGTTCTATGACTAGCTTGGGAGACGAAAAAGATCCCGCGCAAAATAAGCCGGAAGCTCCTGCACCTATGATTACAGTATGCCATGTAGATGAATGTGGATTTTGTGCCATGTAGCTAGTATAACAAAATTTTTAATGCACAAGACAGGTTTCAAATGCTATACTGTAGACAAGATTTTTAAACCAGTTGTTTAAGGAGATAATATGGAACTCAAAGGTTCTAAGACGGAAAAAAACTTGATGACGGCATTCGCTGGCGAATCTCAGGCGCGCAATAAATATACCTATTATGCGTCTAAGGCTAAAAAAGAAGGTTTTGTTCAAATCGCTAAAATTTTTGAAGAAACCGCAAACAATGAAAAAGAACATGCCAAAATGTGGTTCAAAGAATTGCATGGTGGTGAAGTGCCTGCTACCGCGGCCAACTTGTTAGATGCCGCTCAGGGCGAAAATTATGAATGGACCGATATGTATGCCGGTTTCGCCGCTACTGCCAAAGAAGAAGGTTTTACTCGTATTGCTGCTTTGTTTGAGTTGGTAGGTAAAATTGAAAAATCTCATGAAGAACGCTATCGCAAATTGCTGAAAAATATCGAAACTAACGAAGTATTTAGAAAGGCCGGTATCGTAATGTGGGAATGCTCTAACTGCGGACATATTCACATCGGCGAAGAAGCCCCCGGCATTTGCCCGGTGTGTGCGCACCCGCAAGCTTACTTTATGGTACGCCCTGAAAATTATTAAGCTGATTGCTTATAATGTATCAAAAAACGGAAAGGAACTATCCTTTCCGTTTTTTTCAATTTTGTCTACACAAAAACATTACTGAGAATTAATCCCTCTTAGCCGATAATTTCCCCCAAACACGATTCTTTACACAAACCCGATACTTGGTAACGGGTTTGTTGGCATATAATGGGTCTTTAGACCCGTAAAGATGCTGGGCCTTTTTTCTGCTAGGTTTTCCGTCAGAATTTTCATATAATAAAAAAAAGACAGTACGGGATGTGAAAAATGATAAAAAAAGGCATTGCTTTACTTCTAAGTATCTTGCTGCTCCATAATATGGTGCTGCCCGCTTATGCACAAGCAGCACAAAGTGCGGCAATGCGACGTATGCCCTTTGAGGCAAGTGCTATCCCAGCGTTACCTACGGATGCGGTCAGCCGTGCGGTGGAGCAGGCACAATTTGAACGTTATAAACAAGTTAAAAATCTCGAATATGAAATATGGGAGAGAAACTTTGGGGATTTATCGCGGGAAATAGATGAAGTAGTAGATCTGTTGACGAAAGATGATGATAACAAGACTAACTATGACTATTTTAGAGAAGCGTACATAACGCAATTAAATGAGAGCTATGAAAAAGAAAAAGCAAAGATAGATAAAGAGTTGAAAAACTTAGACGAGGAGTATAGTCGTTTGCGTAAACGGGAAGCAATAGCGGATCTTTGTGAAGAAGCGGAAAACAAAGCATCCTGTGAATTGGCATATCGAAATTTATTAATAGAAATGTATGAAACCGGCAAAGCAGAAATACAGGAAGCCAAATTTGAATTGGACAACTGGTATAGCACACAGAGCCGGGAGCAAGCGATGCAAGCGGCTTACAAGAAAGTAGGGGCCAAATTTGACAAAGAATTAGAGAAACTGAAAGAGCAGCAAGATGATAGTAATTTTGAAGCGGGTAAGGCCTATATTCAAGGATTAGGCAGCCGTATCCATGCCCAAAAGTACACAGCGGCAGTTGAAGAAGTATATCCTTTATTTCATAGCATTGGGGCCTTGAAGGAAGCCGATCGGGCATGGGGCGCTCAGGTATTACGCCAAGAAATAGCGAATGAAAAATCATATTGTAAAAAGGTTGACTTTAAAACTCGTTTTCACGGTGCTGAACAAGAACAACAGGGAAAATGCAATGGTGCAATTTCCGCAGCGGGTGCTTTAACGATCATAGGGAAAGGACAAGAGGATAAAGATGCTTTATTTGACTTATTGAAAGAGGGACATAATGGGATTATGGCTCCGTCGGTGATTATGGCGGCAGGAATGGGATTGGTGGCATTAGGTGGAGCCAATTTATTAGCGGTACTTATCACAGAGAAAGCACGAGAAATTCCCCCTAGTTGGCAAATAAGCTTAGCAGTCCTCTCACTTGAAGAGTGGGGGCGCGCGTTTAGAGAATTGGAAGAAGGCGGAGAATGGTTGGGCTACAATCAGCAAGCGAGTCTGTACCAAGTGCAAAAAGGAGAGAAAGGATATCGTAGTGCTTGGAGTGATTTAGGAATTTATTTAGGGTTGGAAGCAAAAGCCGGGAATAAAGATGCAAAACATGCAATAAGTGTAATTGTAGGAGAAGGATATCATGGTCTAGTATATTTCGGATACACCAGTAGTGACTGGATTAGTGTAAAATTCCCTGCAGTTTTGGAAGGGATACTGGCAAGCGGCTATCAACTAGATGATAGTTTCTTAACACGAGATGCCCATGATGTGATAGATGCCAAAGGGCAGTATGAGGTAAATCCGAAAGCAAAATGGGCCGGCACGAAGCAATATTTGGATAAAAATCATTTAGATTTAACGGGCTATTTGATAAAAGTACTGTACTTTGGTGGAAAATCGGACTTAGATCCGTGGAGCCGATTGATTATCCGTAATGAATTGGTCAAAGCGTATAACGAAGTACCAAATCGTCCCAAGTATAAAGGTATGGTTAGCCAAAGAGCTCCTTCTCAGGAAGAGATTAATAGCTATCAACACTGGCAGAAGGTGCTAAGCAATCTCAGAGGCGTAGATATTGTACTAGCGATAATAGGCGTTTTAGCACTAGGAACTGGACTAGTAAAAGGTTTTGCCTCTGGAGTAAGCGGAATTGCTAAATTAAGTAAAACATTAAAAATTGCTCGTGCTGGGATGGGCACAGCTCGAGGCGCAAACGGTTTTGCCAAAATGTATGGTCGAGTAGTGCGGCTGGGTACTTTGCAGAAATCCGGAACCAGTAGCTATCGATTATATAGAATCAACCAGGCCTCTAAGGTATTAGAGACCCAGAGTATTTTGCCGAAAGTCCCTGTAAAGAATCTTCCTGTAAAACTGAGCTCTAAGATGAAAGCACGGGCCAGCCAGTCTATTATGCAAGCTACTGAATCCTATCAGGCCGAGAGAGCTGCTGCACAGGCTGCCGCTCAAGCTACGACTAAAGTGCCGCTAAGTGCAACTCCTGAGGTTAAGTTGGCTGGCCCTGCCTATACTGGGCCCGTCAAAGTAACGCATGCTCCTCAACCAGTGACCAATGCTATGGGACAGACCGTCATGCAATATCGGCCTATTAATCCGGAGCCAATTATTAAACCTTCTGGATGGAATGTTTTTAAAACCAATTTAGGCCAAAAATGGAACTGGTTTGGAGTGGGTGCAGAAGATTTAGGCGGCCAATTCTTAAAAGCTTTCCGCAGTAAAGTGGCTGGAACTGCCTTGGTAATTGGACTTAATACTACGCCATTTCCAAGCACTGGTTTAAGTAGCTTTGTCAAAGCCAGTAATACCATACGTACAGAACTGGTTATGGGTCGTACCACAAAAGGACTGACCGAGGTAACTTCCTTGTCCAGAGCAACTACTCCCATAAGCGAACTCGGACACGTAGGGGCAGGTTTACGGACTACTACTCCGCTTAGCTTGCGGACGCCAGCAAATATCACGAAAGCTGGACTCGGATTTAATCTGCCATTTAGCGGTAGCTTGCCCTATTTGTTGCCATTTTCTCTTCAAGCAATCGGAATCGATTCTAGAGCAGGGAACTGGTTGGGTATTGGCGGTGGCGGTGGTTTCCGCTTAAGTGAAAAAGATTATTCACGCTTGTTACTTCCTTACGATAACATGCCATTGTCTTCGCCAGATAAACTGACTCCGACGGTACAAGGAGTTGTCGCCTCTACTGTGGCGGTTACTTCTGTAAATGCTACGGTGGGACTTTCCCAACATGTTACCCCCCTTGTAGCCATTTCGTTGCCTTCTACACGCAAGGCGGCCTCATGGGTGGCACCTTTGGTGCTAACGGGCAGTATGCTACCGCAGCCGGCATGGGCGGCTACTTCTATAGGAAATGTGTTTTCTTCTCCGGCATTTATGATTGGTGCCGGTGCAGTTGGAGTGATGGGTTTAGCGGCCAGTGGTGCCTTTGGAAAAGAAGGATTAATTGGAAAACCTATCTATAAGCTGTTTAATACCCCCTATCAAATTACGCCCATGGTTTCCCCACGGGGCAAGCAACATACGGTATGGCAATTAAATAATTTAGTGGGCCGTCCGCTGGGATATATCAAATATGCACCGAGTGAAGAATTAGAACGTACACAACAGTTTTTGGATTTAATAAAACAGATAGATCCGACATCTATAAATTTACTCTCTCTGCAATATCCGTCTATAAGGGCACAAGGAATAGCGCATTTGTCCCCACGGTTACAACGTAATATACGTCAACAGGCCAATTCCTTCCTATTGTCTAAATTTCACAAAAATCCGGTATTTATGGATTTATCTAGCATAGATACCTCCGGTCAATTATTAATGGATTTGGAAGCCCATCCGGAAGCGTTTGCCCAAGCTTTGGTGTGGCAACCTATTTCCCTTGAGGAGTGGAATCAAGTAGAAAGTTTATTCCGACAACTTAATGATTTGGGCTTTCAGCATACGGATTTGGAAGCTAATATTTGGTTTAAGCGTCTTTCTGACGGCAGATTACAGTTAAGTATTTTGGACTTTGAAAAACGTTCGCTCCCAAAACACGGCACGGATTTGCAAACACTGCAATATTACAAGCAGCAATTAATCGCGCATCAGTTACTGGGAAAAAGCAACTTTTTTGACCATCCGCAAAACCGTCCGCATTATCTTTCTCAGGCAGATGAGAATTTAACGGAACGTGTCGTATGGGAAGTTCAAAATCGAAAGCATCAAAAGGTGGGATATTTGAAACTAACCGATTTAAGAGAAATGGAACGCACCAAAAAATTTGCGGTACTGGCTCAACAGAAAATCCCCTCCCTTGATTTGATAGAAATAGAGTACCCGCAAATCTTATCTACGGGTTGGCGTTATCTACCTGCCAAATTACACCCCCTGCTGATAGAAGAGGGCGCTGATAAAGATTTCGTGGCACACAATCGCGTAGGCCCTATGATTGTTTCGTCGGTAGATGTATCAGGGTTTATGCCCAGTTTGGTAGCTACCAATCATGCTATGCGTGTACGCGCCAAAAAGGCCTTGCGCGGTCAGCCCATTATGATGGTAGAGTGGGAACAACTGCTGGCTTTTTTCCGGTATATGAACCAGCAAGGTTTTAAACACGGCGATTTAACGCATAATTTATGGTTACGCCGCACCGAAGACGGCATTTTAAAAATGACCGTGATGGATTTTGAAGAAATTGATGATAATGACCCCGGCTATAATGACGTACAAACGCTACAAAGTTGGCAAAGAGCCTTGCGGAAGCATGGCCTTTTACAACAAAACGCAGTTCAAAATTTACCCACTTGGCAGCAGAGCTGGTTATCTGAAGAAGATTTTTAAGAAAATACTAAATGACTGCACTATTAACTAATCCCGTTTAGCCGATAATATCCCCCCCGCTACCGAGCATACTGCGCCAAATAGTAGGGCCGCCATGTAACCATAAATAAACGAGGGTTGATAAGGCATTCCGCGCCTAGATAAATACTGCTGTACTATCGTATATACCACTACGGATAATACGGTGCCGCTAATCATGCCCACATTGCGCGAAAGTGCGTTTACGCTGGCTACTACCCCTAAATGTTCTTTAGGAGCGGCGCTGAGCACCGCAGTATTATTAGGTACTTGGAAAGTGCCGGAACCAATTCCCATAGTCAGTTGTGCCAGTACAATATAGGAGATGCTGGGAGCAGCGCCGATAAAGGCGAACATCAGCGTAGAAATTAACAAAAATACAAATCCCACCGTCGTAATAATCCGCGCGGGCCACCTGGCACATAAAGCGCCGGACACGGCCGAAGTCAAAGCCAACATAATGGGAAAAGGTAACATCAGCAAACCTATTTTGACAGGATCCATGCCCATAATTTCGGTTAGATAAAAAGGCAGTAATACGGAATTAACAAATAAAGCGGTGAACCCCAACACCGCAACAGCGCATCCGTAGGCAATGGCAGGAATTTTGAAAATATCAAGTCCTATAAAGGGGTGCGTAGAAATTTTTTCTCTGCGAAAAAATAATACCCCAAACACAAGTGACGCCGCAAAACAAGCCAAAACCGTCCATAAATTTTCCCCCTCTGCCGAGGCTGTACTCATCGCATATAAAAAGGTAAAGCTGGTTACTACATAATAGGCGGCCCCCTGCCAATCTAATCTTTCTCGTTTTTTGGAGCGGAAACGCGGAATAATATAAATACCTCGCCATACGCCTATTGCACAAATGGGAATTGTCAACCAAAATAGCGACTTCCACCCCCACCACTGTATGAGTGCACCGCCAATGGCCGGGCCCGCCAGTCCTCCACAGGCTACTACCGCTCCAATCGCGCCAAATGCTTTCCCGCGGGATTTTCCGTGAAATACTTGTGTGATTAAAGCCTGCGCCGTAGCCATCATGGCAGAGGAGCCGATTCCTTGAATGACCCGTGCAAAAAGTACGGTTGCAAAAGAATTAGCCAATGCGCCAAATAGCGCCCCAATTCCAAATACCAAAAATCCGCCCAAATACATCCACTTGCGGCTATACATATCGGACAATTTTCCAAACACGGGTAGTAAACTGGTTAGCACTAATAAATATAAACTGACTACTAACTGTATGTCATCAATCGGTACCTGAAATTCAGCAGACATCGTCGGTAAGGCAATGTTTAAGATGCCGGCCGACAGAGTGGACATAAAAGTGCCGTTGGCCGTTACCGAAAAAATGGTCCATTTGCGAGATAGTTTGAAATGTACTTTCTGCATACTACTATTATATCTTTTCGAAAGATAAATTTAAAAATTGCTCTTTACAAGTTACAAGAAAAGAATTAGACTACAAGTATGGGGTATTTTAGACCTTAAATAACCCTGAGGGCCCAGGTAGTATCTGGGTCCAAAAAATGAACCAAAATAGGTCTTTTTTCACTTTCATATTTTGCAGGACAACGTTATACTATAAGTATGAAGTATTGCGTGAGATATTGAATTTAACTCGTAGAGGACTATTTATTATGTGCAAATTATTTCAAAAGTTTCTTGCCTGTTTTCTAAGTTTCTTGATGATCTACACCAGCGTAGTGCCGTCTTATGCGCAGGCGGCGGAGGGTGCTGCGCAGCAACGCGCGCAAGCCGGAGCCGGCGCCACCGGTACAGGGACGCAGCAAGAATCTCCCCAGAAAATAGC
>JAFXOI010000020.1 GCA_017528825.1 Elusimicrobiaceae bacterium
AATATGTGGCGGCCATCCGGCAATGACTAATTTGCACACAATAGTTTCTTTATGTGCATATACTCTTTTATGGTTGTGGTTTCCCTCTATCATAATTCACTTCCTTTTTTGTTTAGTATTCGGCCCGGCGGTTATACATTTGCTCTACATCCTCTAATAAGTAAATAGAGCATCCTTTTATGTAGCGGTCCAACGGGCGTAGGCCTTTGCGTTTATAGGTGGTGGCCAATGTTTCTAGGGAGCATTGAAATAACCGCGCTACGGCCTGGCGTTTCAAAAACATATTGCCCGCCAGGTCTTTGATAATTTCCTTGCGGTCAAACATTTTTATATCCAGTTTCTTATATATCGGTTTCATAACCCACCTACAAATCTTTGCGCCTGCCCCCATTTTGTTGGGGGAATATGCTAAAATAAAAACGTACGGTCCCTCTGGTAAAGTTCCGTACGTTTTTGGTACACAAACGGGGCTTCATTCCGTTTGTTGCAAATTGTTTAACTGCGATTTTTTGAAGCCGTCTAGTGTGTACCAAAAACTCCGACTTATGTACGGAGGTGTTACAAATCACATTTATAATTTACAAATTTAATTTGTAAATGTCAAGTGTTTTTTGTAAAAACAATAATTCTATGACGAAAAAAGAAAAGGAAAAAATACTCAAAAAGATAAAGGTAGCAATGGCAGAAAGTGGTATTTCTCAAACGCAACTAGCGCAAAAATTGGGGATTACTCAAGCCGCTGTTAGTGCCTGGTTCAAGGGAAAAGGTACACCTAACATAGATACTATTTCCCGTGTGGCCGACACGCTCAAAAAACCTATCAATTATTTTTTTGATAATTCTACTGACGTGCGCGGCAATGGCAATGTCGTCGGCAAAAATATCAATGTAGCCATCGACGAAGCATTGCGCAAAGACGTCGCCCTACTAACAGCCAAAGTAGCTGCTTTAGAAAGCAAATTAGAAATGCTGTCAATGAAGTACGACCTATTAAAGAAAAATCATAAATGAAGAAATTTCTACTTGCAGAAATTGTTATCGCGGCCATTTACGCAGGGGTCTTTTTACCGTGCGGTAACTGGCTAGAATACGTAGGAAATGTGATCGGCACTATGCTTTTGCCGCTTGGCATTGGCTATCTAATAGCCGTATGTCATACGCGCAAGTCGCCCCGCATCCATAAAGTCGCCTTTGTTGTTTTTTGCGTCATTATGTCTATCGTTAGTTTTCAACTTATCTATGAGCGAAATTTACGCCAAGAGCAAGCACAAACATCCAATACAGAAACGACTACAGCCCCTACCGATAAGGCAGATAGTCCTGTAGAAAAAGACAAACAAGACGACCAAAACGAAGAAGCACAGACCCGCGCTATCGTCGCCAAAGCCGTACAAATGGTACAAGAGAGTTTAGCCGTCAAGCAGGATAATACAAACAAGAAAAGTAAATTCTTTACTGATATATCATTTAAGACAAAAATAAAAATAGAAAAATGTTTGGAAGAAAATATATATTCCAGTGAATGTTTGGATGCTTGCTCGGGTTTAGATAGAAATAGTGCAGCGTGTATAGAATATGATAAGAAATTTTGGGCGCGGGAATATGAAATACATAAGGATTATTACGACAATTTGGAAAAATGGAGAAGTGAAGAAATAGCCCGTGAAAAATTTTATACAGTTTTAATTTGGTTAGGCGGTTGTTTGTTTTTTATCTTTATCCTTTATATATTATTCCGTCTTGTCAAAAACAAAATTTCTTTGCGCATTAAACGCCGCGCAGGCAAACACACATTAGACGATGTTTTTGCCGCCGAAAAAAAGGATTAGTTATGTCTGCAAAAAGAATATCTTGTGTAGGGCGCATTGGCCGGAATGGCAAGCGCTATCGCAAGCAAATAAACGGTCGTGTTTATGACAAATGGATAGCTGGTAATGCGGACCAGCGGGAGCGTGCGTACAAAGAATGGGTGGCCGAATTAGAAAAGAAACACGCGCGTAGTGCAGTAGATAACTCTATCACTTTTTTAGATTTTAGAGAAAAATTTGTTACTTATATCCGAACCCTTAAAGATAAAAATACAGGAGAGTTACGGTATAGTCCGCGCACGGTGGAAGAATACCGCTACCACCTAGCGGAGTTTGAACGTGTAATGAAGATACGCTATGCCGGAAATGTAGATTATGCAATGTTGGCAGAGTTTAGGCGTAAATCTCGTGATGCGGCCGATAAGGCAAAGCAAAATTATTATGGTGTAAATAAGAAAATGGGTAGTGTTACACGTGCCCTAAAGTGGGGAATGGCCGAGGGCCTTATAAATGTTTTTAACACAGCCCCGTTGGAAACAAAACTTGACACGGGTAAAGTTATTGTAAAAACGCTTACTAACTCGGCAGTATCTCTTTTAGTCAAATATAGTTCTGCAAAATGGAGCACAGCTGTCAAAATAGGATATTATGCTGGGTTGCGCCCCGAAGAAATGCTTAATCTGTTGGTATCAAAAATTGATTTCAAAACAGGTATTACAAAAATATGGGAGCACGCGGCCGATCAACGCCGTGGTATTGTGGCTTGGGCTCCCAAAAGAGATAAGCGCCGTTTAGTACTCTTGCCGCCCGATGTGCTAAAAGATATTAAACAACTGCACCCGAAAGAATATGTACTAACTAACAAACACGGCGAGCGGTACGATTTGGATAACTTTGGCAAGGCGTGGAACAAAAATCTTAAACACGTCAACCGTTGCATTTTGCGTAACGAGCCGGACACACCACCTATTCGTTGCACATATAAAATCCTGCGCAAATCAAACATCACGGCTCTTATGGATATGGGGCTAGAAGAACAAGATGCTTCTTTAAGTTTAGGGCACGCAAACAAAAAAACTAGCGAGAAACATTACATCAATGCAGATACTTTATTGCGCCAGCAAGAACACGCGCAGTTAGTGCAGATCCAAAAAATTAAGAAATATATTTTGTCTTTGCCCAAAACGATACGATAACTGTACCCAGTTTTTGTACCCAGTTTGAAACCTTGTTTTTCCCTGTTTTAGTTTGGTAATGTTTGGTAATGTTTGGCGCGTTTTCCGACGATAAAACACAAAAAGAAAACCCCTTACGATATAAAAAGGGGTTTTCGTCAAAGCACGGAAGGGGAGGGATTCGAACCCTCGATACAGTTTCCCGTATATCAGTTTTCAAGACTGACGCCTTAAACCACTCGGCCACCCTTCCATACGACGATAAGTTATATCTTATTGTAGCAAACTATGAGTGAAGTGTCCAAAAAGTGTCCATTTTTTCCAAAAATGCCACTTTATCCTATCTGGTTTTGTTTGTTTTAGTACCCAGTAAAAAATCAGACAAGTGGATAATTTGTACCCCGTTCACATTTCCTACAGCCAAATTGTCTAATGTAACCACATATTTAGGGTAATTATCTTTAATGGCAAGCAAATTATCCGTTTCACGGGTAGAATTTGGCGGCAGATTAACACAGACCTGCACATATATTTTTTCATCTTGTTTTTGGGCGATAAAATCAATTTCTTTATTTTGATTTTTACCAATAAACACATCATAACCCCTACGGCGAAGTTCTAGGTAGACTATATTTTCAATAACGGCAGGTAACATCGTGGCATTGTAACCCATCAACCCATATTTTAAGGATACATCCCCCAAATAATACTTTTCTTGGGTTTTTAGGATGGATTTGCCTATTACGTCATAGCGTTGGCATTTATGAATAATGAAGGCCTGCTCCAACCATTTTAGGTAGTTATAAATGCTCTCTACCGATATGGTCCGATGTTCGCTGCGTAAGAATTTAGCAATAGAATTAGCAGAGAATGTTTTACCCATATTATCCAAAATGAATTTTACCACAAGGTCAAATAAATCCTGTTTGTTGATACGGTGTCTGCGGATAATATCATTTGTAACAATAGCTTTATAAATATCTTGTACGATTTGATAAGCAGACTGCGTATCTAGTTTATTAGCGGCAATAAGGGGGAAACCGCCCATTTTGATGTAGTTTTCAAGTAGTTGTTGGGCAGTTAGTTCAGAAGGGCGCATAAAAGCAAGGTATTCTTCAAAAGATAATGTATAGACAGGAATAGACACATAACGGCCTGATAAATAGGTGGCTATTTCACTAGACATTAGTTTAGAGTTAGACCCGGTGACGTAAATATCTATGTTGCCTTGCTCCATTAACTGATTTACTACCTTCTCCCACCCATCAATTTCCTGCAGTTCATCTAAAAATAGGTAATATTTATCATTGTTAGTAATATCTTTCTTTACATCAGCCAACATTTCATTAGCAGTTAGGCCGCTTAATTCTACATTGGTATAGTTGCGGACAATAATCTGTTCCTTCTTGATACCACGCTTGAGAAGTTCATTTTGTATCATTTGAAAGATAGTGGATTTGCCGCTTCGACGTATTCCTGTCAGTATTTTAATAATGGGGACATCTATAAATTTGCTTATTTTTTCAATATAATCGGGTCTGTTTATCATAAATAGTACCTCTCAATGTATTTATAGTATATAGAAAAACTTGTAAAAAGTCAATAGTTTTTACAGTATAACATTAAAAACTATATAAATTTACATAGTTTTTATATATTTTTAGTAATAAATTAATGAAATCATATAAAACTTTAACGGTAGTTTAAACTTTTATTAAAAACGTAAGAAGTTTAAAAAGTAGTTAAAACTATTTGCTAACCTACACATAGTTTGATAGTTTTATGTGTAGATTAGCATAAGAGGTTCTATTCTATTGCAGTTGTGGAATTAAATCATCTACTACTTCAATTGATTTGCGTAAATAAGTAGGACTTAAATGCGCGTAGCGTTGGGTCAATTTTAAGTCGCTATGGCCCAATATACGCTGTAAGTCCGTAACACTTCCGCCGTTCATCATAAAATGGCTTGCAAATGTATGGCGGCACGAGTGAAAACAAATGCCTGTGATACCCGCCTGTTTGAGGGCGTGGTTAAAGTCAAATTCTATCTGTTTTGTGGATAGATTAAATACTTTTCCGCTCTTTTGTGGATTTAAACTAAGCAGAATCTGTTTCAGCGTTGGCGCAATGGGTACTTCTCGTTTATAACCAGATTTTGATTCATAAATGTGGATGATGTTGTTTTCCAAATCAACATCTTCCCAATCTACACGCAGAATTTCTCCTCGCCGCATACCTGTATAGATAGCAAAAGCAAATAGGGCTTTAGAACGTTCAGCTATACACAACAACATATCTTTGATTTGTGCTTTACTCAAGAAATTGTTTCGTGGTGGGTTCTCCTTCTGTTTCGCTACACCAATACAAGGATTTTCACCTTTATATATTTTCAACATAATTACTTTATTAATAATTGCATTAAGTGTAGTAAGATGTCTATTGGCAGTCGGAGCACTTGTTTGAGCTGACTTCTCATTATAGAACCGTTGCACATCTTCTGTGGTGATTTGAGAAAGGAGTTTGTCTCCGAAGTGCTTTTTTAATAGATTGATCGTACTTTTCAATTTGGGGCCACTTTTCTTATGGGATAAATGGATATCCCAGTATTTATCGGCCACTTGTGCAAAGCTCAATTCTTGCTTTTTCAAATCGGGAAAAAATGTGCCTTCGGCGATATCGCTTTTAATTTTAGCCAATATATTCTTTGCCAGCGTTTTTCCGCCGACAATGGTTTGACGGTGGCGCCTGTGCTGAGCATCGCGGTAATCAATGGTTACTGTTCCGTTTCCATTATCTTTAATTGACATAAGTTACCTCCAACAAGCTTGCATTTTGTAAGAGGTCTTTTAAGTTATAACTTTGCTTCTTACACATTTCAATAGTTTTATCCACTTCTAATCGGTCATAGCGCACTGAGCTTCCTACTTTAACACACCATTTAGCGGGGATTTTACCTATGCATTGCCAGGTACGAATGGTTCCTTCTGTACTGCCGATGTAATCGGCTAATTCTTTACTGTTTATCAAACGAGTTTCTTGTGTCATAATCGTATCCATTTATTAAATTTATATAGTTCTAACCGAAACCATATATAAATATAAATGAATTCTTCTTAAGGTCCTTTATTTTGCCTAATATTTAATTTGCATCTCCATGGTAGCATCTTTTTGTCTGTTTTTCACGGTTTCGAGTGCTGTTCTTCATGGTTTTGGAAGAAAAATAGTGATCTTCCTCTATATATGATACTAAGAAACTTTTCAAAATCTTGATTTAGTCACTTTTACTTCAATCATTTAAATCATAAAGAATGCTTTTTGATATACACCAATGAATTTTGATCTTTTCATTTAAATCTTTATAGGAACAATGAAAATTGCTCCTAAATGAAAATAACAGGAGAAAAAATATGGATAGACAACGACTATATATCCCATTGAAAAAAATTGAAGTGAAGGAAAGATATCCTTTGGAATTTAAACCTTGGAAGAAAGAATTTTCGAATGAATATTTTCCTGAAGTATCCGTAAAAAATGATACCCATTATGGGCTTGAGTTATTAATTCAATATTCTCATTCTAAAATTTTATATGGAAATAATCTATTGGAAGCTTCTCCAGGGCTATTGAGAGAATGTACTGAACAGTTATGTGAAAAACTTGAAAAAATGGGCATAAAAGCGCCGTTTGAAGTTTTATGGGAGCATAGTACGATGAGTGCTTTGGAAATAGGAAAGAATATAAATTTGGATTCTTTACCTGCTTGGGTAGTAGTGGATTATTTGAAAAAGTTTCCAGCTCCGTGTGGCTATATGGACCCCGCTGAAGATTATTATCATTCACAAACAAGAAACAATCAATGCCGTTTTTATAGTCGAAGTCATGAAGTGACATTCTATAATAAAACTCAAGAATTACAGGATAAACTCCAACAGAATATGGAGGGTTTCTTTTTTTGTAGGCCGAATATTTTACGTTTTGAGGTGCGGTTAAATAAATCGGCCTTAAAAACTTTATTTGGAAAAACGGCCATTAGTTTAAGTGATTTGGCAGCCAAAAAAGATTGTTATGAAGAGGTTGTTGAAAAGTACTGGAACCCTTTTGTAAAAGCAAGTAAACACAATCCTATTTATCTTTCTCCCCAGGCACAGTTGGCTCAAGTTAAATCTCATCTAAAGCCACAATCATATATAAATCTATTGGCTTTCAAAGAAATGGAATATCGTGAAGGTTTTTGCTATACAAAATGTTTTTTTGAGCGAGAGATTGGCAAACAAGAGACCCATAATATCATTGCTTGTTATAAACGATATCCTATTCTTAATATCGTAGATAATAAGTATGATATTATAGACAAATTAGATTATGCTATATCGCACCCGCGGTGGTGGCTGAAAATGGAAGATATTTTTAAACCCAATGAAAGACCGTTTGAATTTTCTCAGTGTTTAGTAGAAGATTGGTGGACTACGGCAGATTCGTCAGAATACCTCGGTATTTGCGAACGTGCTGTTCAAAATAAATGCCGCTCGGGAGAAATCCCCAGTTTCTTTGTTGGAGGAAAATATCGTCTAAAAAAAGCGGATGTAATGAACTATCAATACCAACAAAAATTAATAAAAAAGACCCCCAACACCCTATAGTACTACAATCAATCAATAATATACCCAATCCAATAACTTTAAACCTTATAAAACTATAAAAATTTAAGCCTTATTACTAAAAACTATCAAATAAAGTTAAATTAAATTTCTCAATAAGCTAATCTATCCATAGGTTGGCTTATGTTTTTATATTGTAATGCTATCAAAATCCCACCATATAACGGGTGGGATAGTGATTAGAAATACTGATTTATTACATTATTTGAGAGAATTTCTATTAGATATTGCCTCTTCAATTAAAGATTCAAGATGACTTTCTATATTAGCATCTATCCATCTTCTGATAGCATCATTACTGTCTCTTTTCTTTACTAAATTTCACATTTTTACTCCTAATCATTTGCTATTTGTATAATGTAAAAATATAATATCAATATATTATTATTTTTGGATATAAAATAAGATAAATTTTCATTTTTACATACTATTTGCTAAAATATCAATATCTTATTTGAGGAGTTTATAGTACAGCCCAAACAATGGCGTAACTTACAATTTAATCTGTTTTTGGAATCCTATAGAGAATAGGATTGCACCTTGGTGATAAACCAAAGTTCAATGAGAGTCCAAAAATAGCTGGTTTAGGCAGAACGTAGAAGGAAGTCATGAGCCTTCTATGCTCTGCCAAGTGTATCTATTAGAGCATTAATAGATACCACGGCTGTTTAGGATCTAAGGCACTCTCATTGACTTAGTACTAGGCGGCCGTTTTTTTATATCTCGTTTTTATTCTTCTCTATAGGATATAGTATTTAGTCAGTAGTTTTGATTTATACCTAGGAGGAGAATATGACTGTTAATGCTATATTATTCGATTTAGATGTATTCATAGATACAAAAAGATGTTATTATGAAGTGCTAAACACAGCCTTAACAAAGAAAGGATTTGCTCCTCTGTCTTATTCAGGATATTTAACGCAATTTAATTGTTTACCTACCGACTTAATACTTAGAATTCATATCCCAAATCAAACTCAAGAAACATATGTTGAAATCGAAAAATTAATGCAGTATTTCTATCGTTACATAGATCCGCAACTTTGTGTAGTAAATCCTTGTTTTCTCAAAACATTAAGAGCGCTCAAACGGAAGGGGTATCATTTAGCTGTATATACCCCATTGGATGAAGTTATTGCTTCCGAAATACTAAATAAAAGTAATTTGCTCTCCTTATTTGACAACTCATTTTTTAATCAGAAGGTTCAAGCAGACTATTCTCTTTCGAGCTTGTACCTCAATATATTTAAAAAAATGGGGGTTTCAGCAGACCAAGTGTTAATTTGTACGGCTCCACAAAGAAATAAATCTGTTATTGAATCACTAAAAACTCATCTGTTCTTGACTAATGGAAATAATTTTAGTGTGGAATCAATAATGCAAGTTATAGAACACGCTGATAAACACAGAAACTATTTATTTCCTCACAGTAAAAGAAAATTTCGTTTCAAAGAATATATTTCTTAGCGGAGCATAATATGAAATGCAATGTGATTATTCCTATGGCAGGAGCAGGAAGTCGATTTAGGGCATCAGGATATGCCTTGCCAAAGCCATTTATTGAGTTTGAAGGAAAAATGATGATTGAGCATGTATTAGCATCTTTTTCTGCAATTCAATCACATATTATTTTAGTGCTTCAGGAAAAATTTTTAGAAGAACAAAAAGAGCAACTTGCAAAAATACAACAGCATTACCCAATTGATTTTGTAACTGTGCCAAAATTAACAATGGGCGCCGCCATTACTGCATTGGCTGCACATAAAAAAATAGACCCTAATTTTGACTTATTATTTGCTGATTCTGATAATATATTCTCTCCTAAGGATGTTAAAGATTTTTTAATTAATGTCCGAGAAAGAGACCTAGCAGGAGCAATGCTTACTTTCTTTTCGAATAAACCTTGTTTTTCCTATGCCAAAACAAATGAGGAAGGATATTTAATTGAGACGAAAGAAAAAGAAGTTATTTCTTGCCATGCTATTGCAGGTATGTATTATTTTAAGGCATTAGAAGTATTTAAAGATGCAGTGATAGATATGATTGTAGAGGCGGATTTATCGAAGGGAGAATTTTACATGTCAAATGTGTTTAATCATTTGAAAAAATTTACTTCTCAAATTGGACTCTATGATATAGAACATTTTGATTGTGTCGGCACACCAGAGCAGTTAAATGAGTATTTAAAGAGGAATCATCATGCAAGAATTCAATAATATTGTTCTATTTGGTGGTAAGACAAAAAACGAGAATATGCCTATGGGGTTTTATTCTTCTCTGTCACTCTTACCTTTAAGAGGAAAGTCTATAATTTGGTGGCAGTTAGAAAATTTGAAAAGTTATGGAATAGATCAAGTAATTTTAGCCATCACCAAGGATAATATTAAGCTAGCAGATTATGTAAAAAATGTCTTAGCTGCTCATTTCCAAATACAGCTAGTACAAGTAGGAAGTAATAAAAATATTTTATCATCACTCAAATATGCCTTGCGTAAGGCTGATATGAATCTGCCAACTCGGGTTATTCTGGGAGATTGTTTTATTCCTGAAAGTATTAATGATGAAACAGATGTATTGTTTACATCAAATAAAATTGTTTCTTCTAAAAATTGGTGCCTTGTAGATAAGAATTCAAAGGGGTATTTAAAATTTATTGATAAGGAATTAAATATTCCGTTACAGAATAAAGAAGCTTTGGTAGGATATTTTTCATTTTCAGATACTAAGTTCTTGTTACATTGTTGTACCAAAGCCCGTATTATGCTTAAAAAAGAAATTTCTACCGCTTTGGAAATGTACCAGCAAAAGTATCCTATTACTACTAAAAAAATAGAAGATTGGTATGATTTGAGACATACTTCGGGTCTTATTAAATTAAAGAATACTTTGTTTAGTGTTCGAGATTTTAATTCTATTACGGTAGATACGTCGTTAGGCACGCTTACTAAATCCAGCACCAAAATACAAAAGCTTGAAGATGAAGCCTATTGGTTTAATCACTTACCAAATGAGCTAAAAATTTTAACTCCACGTTTTATTAGCTTTACAAAAGGAAATCATAAGGCTGAGTTAACCCAGGAATTGTATGGTTATCCATCTTTGCAAGAATTGTACTTGTCGGGAGAAGTGAATATAGAAGATTTTAGTTATATTTTGGAAAAATTATTTGCATTGCACAAAAGATTTGAGAAATATACTAGTAAAGAAAATGAATCAGCTTTACGATGGCTATATGTAGATAAGACTGCGGAAAGAATAGAGGAATTAAAACGGCAAAAAGTATATTGGCAACAATTATTCCGAGAAGATATTTTGACAATTAATGCTACCTCTTACCACGGAATTCATTATTTAAAAGAAGAAATCATCAAATATGCCACAAGAATAAGCAAAAATATACCGCAAACCATTATTCATGGAGATTACTGTTTTTCCAATATATTATTTGATTCGTCCAATTATACATTTCGGTTAATAGACCCACGTGGCAGATTGGATGCTGAAGCTACTATTTATGGGGATCCTCGCTATGATATTGCTAAATTGAGGCACAGTGTATGTGGATTGTATGATTTTATTGTGCAGGGGTTATTTAAAATTAGTGAAAAACAGAAAAACTTTGAATATAAAATTTTTGCCATGCCAGAATATGCAGTACTAGAAAATATCTTTGATAGATTGGCTGTTCAGAATGGATATAATCCCCAAGATATTAAGTTTATAGAGGGACTTTTGTTTTTGTCAATGATCCCTCTTCACAAGGACAATTTTAATAGACAGAAAATGTTTTATATACGAGCAGTAGAATTACTAAATGATGTGTTAAGTCAGGCAAAAGAGGAAATTAATTATGGAAAAAAAGACCTTAAGAATATGCATTGATTTAGATGGAACTATTTGCACAATTAAAAAGCCAAATGAGAGTTATGCAGATGTCAAAGTACAACCTGGAGCAAAAGAATTCATAGATGCTTTAAAAGCTGACGGACACACGATTATTATCAATACTGCACGCAATATGAAAACACAGGGACATAATGTAGGAAAAGTAATGAAAAATATTGGCAAAATCACCCTAGACTGGTTGGATGAACACGAAATACAATACGACGAGATTTTCTTTGGTAAACCCAACGCTGATATTACTATAGACGATAGAGTGGTACGCTTTACTGATTGGAAGAATATACAGATTGAAGATCTTGTTAAAATCGCGAAGGAGAGATAGATCATTATGAAATATGCGATTGTTACCCCGACGTATGCTCCACATTTTAAATTTGTAGATAAATATTTAAAAAGTTATAACCGTTATGTACAAGATAAAGAGCAGATAGAAATCATATTTACAATTTCTAAAGATGAGAAGGAATCTTTTTCTAAAATATTAGAAAAGTATTCAAATCTTAATATTAAAATTATTCTCTTCGAAGATTTGCTTGCTAAATATAATATTGTTTATACGCCACAAGAATTGCTGGAAAGATATAAAAAATATTCATTTCAAACATTAAAGAAATTTTATACTATGCTAGACTCAGATGCTGATTATTTCTTAGTCTTAGATTCTGAATCTATGTGGATTAGACCGACCGTAATGACAGAGTTATTTGAAAATTATTATAAACATCCTTTTTTAATATATTCATCAATAAGGAAGCGCCCTTGTGTTGATCCTTTTACTCAGAATGTTATTCAAAATGTTAATTATCTATTGAATAAAAAATGTGATAAATGGTTTTTAGAGAATTTTATATGGTTTTATGACAAAATACATTTAAAACGACTCTTTAGCGAGTTTGGGTCTCCAATTCAACTAGTAAAGAAAATATATGATTTACAGCATGAAAGTAGTATTGAAGCAGGGGTTTTTGAGATAGTATTGTATCAAACATATTTATACCACAATAGCAGTGCTTATAAATATCGTGTAATTGATGCTGACAAGCTTCTTGCAGAACATCTAAATAAAACAGAATTAGAGTTTTATAGGAAACGACATGATTTATATTTTCAAGGAAATTGCGGTCTTCTAGAGCGTATTATGAGTTTATTATCTAAATCTAATTACCAAAAATTAGCTAAACTATGTAAAAGTCAGAGTTTTAGTATTATTCGATGTGAAACACATCATCTGGAAGATTATTTATTACAAAAAGCATTTTTAGATATTCTACAACCTAATATTTTAGCGGCATCGCAAGATCACGCATTTGGGGTAAGTAACTCCTATTCGATTTTACTTAAAAAAACTAAATATTATCTGAAATTGCAGAAACATGTTAAGCGATTCGGTGAATTTCTGAATAATTTTTTTGAGCCAATTGCTATTGTATATTATGCAATTAGAGTATTGTTGTATATCCCCAAATTCTATAAACGGTAC
Source organism: Elusimicrobiaceae bacterium (assembly GCA_017528825.1). Classification (NCBI taxonomy): domain Bacteria; kingdom Pseudomonadati; phylum Elusimicrobiota; class Elusimicrobia; order Elusimicrobiales; family Elusimicrobiaceae; species Elusimicrobiaceae bacterium. The sequence continues at coordinate 13,028 of JAFXOI010000020.1, forward strand.
AAATAATGACTCTATATAAAGATATCTCTGTGGTGGTGCAAGGAACTGTAGATCCTACCCAGACGCCTACGTGTTTGGCCTCTGTCCGCAGATGTTTGCCTGGTTCTACCCTTATCTTGTCTACATGGCAAGGGAGTAATGTGGATGGGTTGGAATATGATGAATTGGTCCTAAGCAAAGATCCAGGAGGAATTAAGAGCAAAGATTTAGAAGAAAAGACTTTTTATAACAATACAAATCGTATGATCTTGGGTGTTCAAGAAGGGCTGAAAAAAGTACGTACCCCTTATACACTCAAACTTCGTAGCGATATTATTTTACATGATGCAGATTTTCTAAATTATTGGGATAAATTCTCTGTACGAGATTCACAATACAGCTTATTCCAACACAGAGTTCTTAATTACTATTTATTTACCCCTCAATTTGGCAATTATTATGGGAGGAAATTTCCAAGTTTATTTCATCCGTCTGATTGGATGTTTTTTGGGTTAACGGAAGATATTCAATTTTTATATTCCATACCCTTACAACCAGATCCAGAATATTCGCTGTGGTGGACTATACATCAAAAACCACCTCATCAAGTTAATTGTTGGCCCGCTAGCCAATGGCGTTATTCTCCAGAGCAATATTTATTCTATTCTGCAGTTAAAAAGCGATTTCCTACTATTTCATTTGAGCATTATCTAGATGTTACGCGTAAAAAAGAGGATTTCTCACGTCGAATGATGATAAATAATTTTGTAATTTTAGATTACAGACAATGGCATATTTCTATGTCTAAATATCAAGAAGACATGGGAAAAATTCCGTATGGCCAAACCTCTCATGCTCAATGGCAAGAAGATTATAAAAACTATTGTGATCCTTCGTTTTATGTGTCATGGCAGCAGCGACTATTTAAATATTATCACTTAATCAAACCAAAAAAAATTGAGTGGGAAAAAAGGCTAACTCGAAAATTATTTTCGCGTGTATACAAATGGTATATTTATAAAAAATATGCCAAGTATCCTATTAAATTAAAGCAAAAATTAGCTGCTTTTGAGCCATCTGATAATTATTATATATACGTAGAAGATAGGCCCCGATATATGAAGTAATTTAGAGGTTATCTTTTTTTATTTAAACACCTTTTTTACTTGTTCAATAATCTGCTTGCTACGTTTGCAGATCAAGATTTGTTTGCCGTGCAAGGTCCAGCGTGTCTTGCTCCGTGGGTAAACCTTGGCCTAGAACAGTCGTGATGTGCTGCGCATTAAACCTTTCGGAAGGGAAAAATCTTAAAACAAATAAAATAATTAAAGAAAATAAAGAAATTATAGGTTTATAAAAAATATTTTTTAGCTATGGCGTCTTCGGAAAGAACTAGAAAATATCCGATAAATTGTTAAAAAAATAAACATAAAAATAAGAAATTTTTGAGTTTTTTACCTCATTTCTTCATTTTTCTCGTCGGTAAAGGTTCTAAAATAAGGTGTCCAAAAAGTGTCCATTTTGGGTTAAAAATCATTAAATTTTGTTAAAGATGATTAAAAAAGCCTTCCGTTTAGTGAAAAGGCTTTTTATCGTTTTTTTCGTCGTGCATTAGTCAAATCAATTCGGAAAGCGAGGAACTCGGATCCTCGATACAGTTTCCCGTATATCAGTTTTCAAGACTGACGCCTTAAACCGCTCGGCCACCCTTCCTCTTCTCTTATTTTATGAAATTTTGAAAGACCTGTCTGCACTTTCTATTTTTGCATGTTCCTAAACTGCTATAATTTATAAAGAGGCTTGTATATGGCAGAAAGGACTATTGTCTATCGTTTCAAAGAAGGTTTGTATATTAATTTAACAAACCGGTGCCCGAATTTGTGTGTTTTCTGTATTAAAACAAAATGGCATATGCAATTTGATGGGCATAATTTGGATTTGGCCGGTCAAGAACCTACCGCGCAGGAAGTATTAATCGCTTTGGAAAAAGAGATAACGAAGGCCCCGGTCAAGGAAGTAGTTTTTTGCGGGTATGGGGAATGTACCATGCGTTTAGACACCTTGGTGGAAATCGGGCGTAGCTTGAAACAAGCCCAACAACAAGGTAAATACCCGGCTTTTCCCATTCGCTTAAACACCAACGGACTGGGCAATTTAATCAATAAGCGTAACATTGTACCGGAGTTGAAACAAGCGGTAGACATCATTTGTGTCAGCCTCAATGCGGAAAATGAAACCTTGTGGCGCCAACTGGTTCGTCCGGCACCCGGATATGAAAACGGTTTCCCGGCAGTATTGGATTTTATACATTTATGTTCCCAAGCCGGTTTTACACGGGTAACGGCCAGCTGTGTGGAAAACACGGGGGCCAATCCGCAAGCCGTACAGGCGTTAGCCTGCCAATATGGGGCCCAGTTTAATGAAAGGGAGTTTTTGGATGAACAATAAAAAACCCGGAACTCTATTTGCTTTTTTGTTGTTGATATTGTGTGGCGTACTCACGTGGTTTTTTGTCGTGGCGGAGGATTTTTACGATTATACAGCCGGTTCTGTAGAGAGTGCCGCCTCTTCGGTGCCACTCGATAAAGACGATTTAACCAAACTAACCACCCCCACGCAGGAAAAGTTAAATACAGAAATCAAATTCCGCAATTTTTTTATTACTGTCCCCGGGGCTAAAAAGGTAGAGTTGCAAGCTGATTTTAACGGATGGGGAAAAGTGCCGCTTGTCTTAAAATCCTATGCGCGAGGCTATTTTGAAATTTCACTGGCTTTGGCGAGCGGTGAATATAAATATGTCTTTGTGGTGGACGGAAAAGATGTTTTAGACCCCAGTAATTTAGACCGCGTAGAAGAAAACGGGCGGATGGTATGCATCAAAACAGTCAAGTAAAAAATTCATGGGTTCTTAGCTCTTCCTCTCCTGCTCAAACACAAGCCTTAGCACAACGTTTCGCGGCTTTATTGCAGGGCGGGGAGATTATCTTTTTGCGGGGGCCCATCGGGGCAGGAAAAACCATTTTTGTAAAGGGAATTGCCCAAGCATTGGGTTTGAAAAGTTCCCCTACTAGCGCCAGTTTCAGCCTGATGAAACGATACCAAAATCGCCAATATACCTTGTTCCATATTGACCTTTTTCGCTTGACGGAAGGAGAGGTGTTTAATTTGGGATTTGAAGAGATGTTGGAGGATGAAAAAGCCATTATTCTGGCGGAGTGGCCGGACCCGCTGGCACACATGATGCCGGCAGATCGTTTGGAAATGACTTTTACGTTAACCGGTGGGGATAGTCGTCAAATTACCTTGCAAGCACACGGAACGGTTTCTCAGAATTTAGCGGAGCATATATGCAAAACAAACAACCTGTCATTTTAGCAATGGATAGCTCTAATCCTCTGTTATTGTTAGGAATAAAAAAAGGGGAGAAAATCTATAAATCCCAGCGACGCGGAATTAAGCAGGAACAATTTTTCCTGCCTGCCTTACAAAAATTGTTGGCTAAGGCAGATGCTTCTTTACCGGATATTAAACATATCTTTTTTGTACGCGGTCCGGGCCGGTTTACGGGAATTCGTATCTCGCTTACTTTTGCTTCCATGATGCAGGCTCTGAATGGGGCACGGGTATCCAGTGCTACTATTTTTGAAATTTTACAGACCCAAGTACATCATTCGCAGGCCTTTATTCGTTGGCAGCAGGACCATCCGCAAGGGATATTAGCCGTTGTGTTACACGCTTTTCGGGAAGAGTATTTTTTGCAACTTTTTAATTCGGAAAATGCTACCCCCATGTGGCTATCCAAAGAAGAATTATTAAATCAGTTGGCTAAACAAACGGCCCCCTTATATGTGGCGGGTATGGACAAGGAAGGACAATCCTTACAAACTTTGTTAGGAGATAAATACCGTTTGGCTCCCCTAGTAGATAGTCATATTCGCGTGCAAACTCTGCTTGAAATGGCCGCTAATCCTGTGTATGAGAAAAACGCATTAGAGCCGTTGTACTTAAAACCGGCGCGTTTTGAGTTGGGACAGTGAATATACGTTTAGCCGTCAGAACCGATGCTCCTGCTTTGGCTGTCTTGGAACAGCGACAACCGCGTGCAGCTGGTTGGGGAGAACATGGTTTTAGAACGGAATTAGAGCAACCGGCGGCGCGCATTTGGTGTGCAGAAGATGGGCAAATTATAGGATTTGTAGCCGTACGCCTGGCGGCCGGTCAATGTGAAATTTTGAACGTGGCGGTTGATCCGCAATACACGAAACAAGGCATAGGTTACGCCCTTTTGCAACGCGCATTGGCTGATTTGCAGGCGTGTGGAACGGAGCAAGTAAGTTTAGAGGCTGCCCAAGATAACACTGCGGCCAATGCCTTATACGCGAAAGCCGGATTTGCGATGTGGGGCCAACGAAAGGATTTTTACGGACAGGGGAAAGACGCTTGGATATGGGGAAAAAAATTTTAATTACATTGCTGAGTTTTGGCCTGGTAACGGTAGGTGCTTGTTTGTTGGCTAAAGAGTTGCCCGTAAGCAAGCAAGGCCGGCAGGAAGCGGCTTTGTATTTGGAAATGTTGCAAGGATTTTTGGCCGAAAATGATCAGAGACAAGAAGGTTGCTCTCATTATCAAAAAGCACTTTCTTATTCGCCGGACAATAAATATATTAAGCGACAGCTTTTGGTGTGTGCCATGGAGAAAAACGAGCTGGAGCAAGCGGCCCAATATGCTGATTTTATAAATCAGGAACCTAACGAAGCAGATGATTTCTCTGTATATGCTTTTTATCAATGGCGTCGCGGAGAGATAGCCAGTGCGCAAGAATACTACCAAAAAGCTTTACAACTGGCTCCGGATGATTCCCGTGCTTTATATCAATATGTGGTGTTGGTCAGCTCATTAGATTTAGACCGTGCGGTGGCTTTATTACAAGGGGCGAAATCTTCTTTGCCGGATCTTTCTGCCGCTTTAGATTATGAGACGGGCAATTTGTATCGTCAACATAAAAATTGGCAACAGGCTTTGAATTATTACCAGCGGGCATTGGATCAACAACCACGCTACGTAGAAGCGCGTTTGGCGCGGGCAGAAATTTTTGAAAAACTTTCCCGATATTTTTTAATGATGCATGAATTTGAAGAGTTAGAAAAAATAGGCTATCATAATGCGCAAATGTTCTCTCGTATGGGATCTTTTTACGTACTGGTAAAAGATGAAAAACGTGCCAAAAGTTATTTTTTGAAGGCGAAAGAGGAAGATTTTTCAGAGAATATAGCGGGCTACTTTTTAGCGGTATTTGCCGAGCAAGAGGGAGATTTTTTGCAGGCGGCGAAATACTTACAAGAAACGGCCGATTATCCGAAAAATGCGGCGCGATGGCTACAAGTGAGCTTTTATCAGCAACAAGTCGGAGAGGAACAACAAGCCTTAAAAACATTAGAGCAAGCCTATCAGCGTTTTCCTCAAAATGTAGAAATAGGATATTTTTACGGACTACTCTTACAAGATGAAAAGCAATATAGTCGTTCGGCCAAGGTGCTCAAGGGTGTGTTAGTTACCAATCCCGATTATGAAAATGCCCGCTTAGCCTATGCCTTTGCTTTAGATGGATGTAAAAAGTACAAACAAATGGAAGAGCAAGTCCGTTTGATTTTAGCTAAAAATCCACAACACCCGGCAGCGAATAATTTGCTAGGGTTTAGTTTGGCAGACCGAAATACGCGCTTGGAAGAGGCCGAGCAGTTGGTTACGAAAGCCGTGACGGCTGTTCCTACGGATCGGTCTTATATAGATTCATTGGCGTGGGTATATTACCGACAGCATAAATATCCACAGGCTTTACAATTATTAAATAGTTTAGATGAAGAATTTATTTTGGAAAATCCGGACGCAGCTTATCACTTAGGCGCTGTCTATGCGGCCCTGGGGGAAAACGAAAAGGCGATATTTTATTTGCAACAGGCGGCCGCTACTCAAAAACCCGCCGCTAAATTATTGCGTCAGCTCAAGAAGAAATAAGAGAAGGAATATGAACCATTTAACCAATATATCAATAGTACCTTTATTGGCAGACCGCATTGTTTTGTGTGCTGCGGGACAAACCAAAGAGAAAGTATTATCTCAACTAGTAAAATTAATTTGTCGTGCGGTACCTAGTTTAGATGCTTCTTCCCTGCAAAAGCAACTTTTGCAACGCGAGCAAACGATGTCTACTACTTTAGATACAGGACTAAGCATTCCTCATATACGTGTTGACGAGGTGGAACAAGTGACGGCCGCTTTAGCCATTTTGCCCGAAGCATTGCCCGATACAAACGGCAAACAGATTAAAGCCATGTTTTTATTTTTATCTCCAAACCGGCCGGCCTTTTTTCAACAACATCTACAATTACTGGCTCATTTAGCCGAAACTTTTACGCCGGAGTTGTTAACTCGTTTGTCTTGTCTAGTCACTACGCAGGAAGTATTAGAAGAATTGGGAAAAAAGCAATAAGTTGTATAAATGCTATAATACGAATATGAAATATAAAGTGGTAAAATACGGCGACCCTATTTTGCGCCAGAAATTAAAACCAACCGATTTTTCCGTACTGGCTCCTATCTTGCCGCAATTGCTGGCGGATATGGAAGAGACCTGCTTGGCGGTGCACGGTGTGGGGTTGGCGGCCAATCAAATTGGGTTGGATTACCGCTTGGCTTTGATTTTAATTCCCGAATCTGAGAGAAAGAACGCTCCGTTAAAACGAGTGGTAATTATTAATCCGGAGTTTGTGGAAAAACAGGGCGAAGTGGTAGAGGAAGAAGGTTGTTTATCTTTACCCGGTCTGTGGGTGGAAGTTCCGCGTGCTACAGATGTAACGATTACGTGCCTCAATGAACAAGGCCAACGCGTGAAAATCCGCGCCCGCGGTTTACTAGCTAAAGCCATTCAGCATGAAATGGATCACTTAGAAGGACATTTGTTTATTGATCATGCAGATCCTGCATTAAAACCTGCTATTAAAAAAGAACTCAAAAAGTTACGTCCTACTTGGGATTAGTTCTTCCGTTTCACGTTTTTAATTTACCAAAACAAAAACCACCTCGCGGTGGTTTTCTATTTTTGCAAAATGGTCGGGCAATAGAATTTGCACCAGTTGCAGATTTTTCAAAAAAAATCCTTTGAATCTAGACGCAGACAAGGAAGTGTGTACTGTAAAAGGCCGGAGGCCGAGGTACCCGACCGAGTCTGCAACAACGAGTCAAAGGATTTTAGATGAAAAAATGGTCGGGGCGGCGGGATTCGAACCCACGACCTCACGGTCCCGAACCGTGCGCGCTACCAACTGCGCTACGCCCCGTAAAACAACTTTACTGCTTAGTAACAAATCTAAATGGTCGGGGAAGCGGGAATCGAACCCGCGGTCTCTCGCACCCCAAGCGAGCACTCTACCACTGAGCCATTCCCCGATAGATTGTCAAAATGTTTACGGCTACAAGTTGTGCCGTACTTATATTTTAGCATTCTTTGAGGATTTGTGAAAGAGTTTCTTTTATTTCTGTCAGAAATTTCACATCTACGGTGTTGGCTTTTTCACCGTATTTCAAACCATGTTTGGAGAGTTGCTTCTTGGCCCCTTCCAAGGTAAGTTTGTGCTTATAGATCAAATCTTTAATTTTGAGAATGGAATAAACATCTTCCTTGGTATAACGGCGATGTCCGCTCTCAAGCCGAATCGGTTTAATTAAGCCAAATTCCGCTTCCCAGTAGCGTATAGAATACTCCGGCACGCCGGTGATGCGTTTGACGTCACCGATGCTAAAGTAATCTTTCTGTTCAATTTCTTCCAAACTCATATAGATATTATAGCAAAACCAAGTTATGAATCTTGTAAATAACTCTATTTGTTGTTTCTTCTTTTGTCGTTTTTCGTTACTCTACCCACCGTCATCTCATCTTAGTATCCCTTGTCATCCCGCAATGTTGTAGTGCGGGATAGGGTCTCGCAATAACGTTATACTCCAAAATTTGAAGATCTTCCGGCTCAAGAATAAATACCGTAGATTATTATAAAACACAAAACACCCCGCTTGCTACTTTCAAGCGGGGCGCTTTTAATGCTTCTTTCTGCAATAGTTATCCGGCGGGCCATAAAAAGCGTCTGCCGGCCATTAAGTGAAAGTGTAAATGGTCCACACTTTGTCCGGCGCCTTTGCCGTTATTAGTTACCAGACGGAAATCCGGTAAATTGTATTTCTTAGCCAAATCACGTGCGGCCAGTAATACTTTACCCAAGAGTTCCGCGTCGCCGTCTTGCGCTTCTGCCAAGCGGCTGATGTGTTTTTTGGGGATGATTAGTAAATGCGTGGGGGCTTGCGGATTTAAATCCTTAAAAGCGACCACGTCGTCATTCTCGTACACGAGCTGACTTTTTACTTCCCCGCTTACAATTGCGCAAAATATACAGTTCATAAATAGTATTATATAAAAAGGATGTGCCAAAAACATATTCTTGTTAGAAAAGCAGTTAGAGGGGGCCCTATGAAAAAATATATCTTGTTGTGCGGTTGTTGTTTGCTGACTGCATGTGCCGGTTTGTTAGGGGAAACAGACGGCTACAAAATGAATACCTTACGGCAAACGCCGTATTATTTGACCACCGAGGCCGAACAAGTGGAAGATACTTGTCCGGGAAATGATATTCTCAAGCAATACACTTGTACAAAAGATATGCCGGACGGCATGAGATGCTTTGATGCCTATATGGTACAGGGTAGTCCTGCCCCGGAGCAACGTTATACATTATTGCAAGAGAAAGTGGAAAAACAAACTGTTTCCGCTCAACCTGAGTGTCCGGCCAACATGCAACCCAATTGCCAATCCTTTTTACAGGCCTTGCAAGATAATTTGGAATTTTCATGGTATTTAGTCAATTTTCCATCTTCCTCTTTTGAAAAATGTCGGGAAACGTATGACTGTAAACGGATTGACTGTTACTTGCCGGATCATACGACCGGGCCGGAGCCGTCAGCCACTTTGGTTTCCTGTGTGTTCAAACGAAATCAATTGTTTTTTGTCGGCTCGGAAGTGACGTGCCGCAGAAAATTTCAATAATTTTGCCTTGCAAGAGTGTTGTGAATTTATTAGCATATAACAAACGGCGTGTTAAGCTGTGTTTACGTGTGAGGAGCGACTATGGGGAGCCATCTGTTTTCCATGTTTTCTAAAGAAAATCAATTGCCTGAGAAAATAAAATCTTTTCTGGAGATGCTCACTTGGTTACCGGTACCGGTAACCTTGGTGGATGCCGACGGGAAAGTAATCGGCATCAATACTCGCATGGAACAGTTAATCGGATTTACCAGTGAGCAAATTGCCGGCCAGCCACTCTCTAAATATGGGCTGGTTTGGGCAGATGTGCAAGCCTTATTAAAAGCTTCCGCTACCGATAAAATCATTCGGGAAATTGTCACACGCGACATGGAAAGTTTGCACGTGAGCGTCGGTGCTACCCGCGTGCCGGATAGCCCGTACACCTTACTTACCTTTGAAGACGTGCCGGATTACCGCAAAACAATCGGAGAGAAACAGTTTTTACAATCTATTGTCTCGCATTATCCTTTTGCCGTTATGGTGCAAGATGCTTACGGCGTGTGCCGTGCTTGGAATGACAAGATGACACAGCTGTTTCACGTTTCTTCCGCCGATGCTGTAGGAAGAAAAGTGTCGGAACTCATGCCGGTAGAATTGTCTAAAATACTGGGGATCTTGGACCATGAGGTATTGCAACAACAGCAAAGTTATCTCTCCCGTAACATGAGTTTTCGCAAGCCAAACGGAGAAGAAGTGGCTTTAGCGGTAAGTAAAGTGCCTATGCTCAAGTCAGACCGCGTGGCTTCCATTCTGACCGTTTTTGAAGATATCACATCGCGCCACGCACAAGAAATCGAATTGGTGCAAACCCGTAATTTATTGCAAGCTATTTTGGATAATGTTCCGTTAGGCATTTATACCCGCACTGCCGAAGGCCGCATGACGTATTATAACAAACAGAGCATGAAGGTGCTGGGAGTTTCAAATACGCAATACGTTACCACTCCGCACCCCAATCAGAAATTATCTGATGTGCGCGGATATGCCAGCCGTGAGAAGGCCATTTTGGAAGAGGGAAAATTAAAAGAATATCCGGATGAAATTTTTGTGGATCAACAGGGAAATGAGAAAGTGATTCATATGATTAAAGCTCCGTTGATGCATGCCGGTCCGGAACCGCTCGTGCTTAGTATTGTAGAAGATGTGACCCAAAAACGGGAACAGGAACGCAAGCTGATGCGTGCCAATGCCTTTTTAACCGCTATCGTAGAAAATATGCCGGTGGGATTGTATGCCCGCGATAAAGACGGGAAAATGTTGCTGAGCAATAAAAAGAGCGAAGAAATTTTCCACGATAAAAACGATCAGTTGGATGAGCGGGGGGCGGCCGCGCATGAAACAGAAGATCAAATTCGCGAGTATTTGAAACGCGAAACGGATTTGTTAGAAAGCGGCCAAATCTTGGATATCGCCGAAGAGCCTTATATGACGGAAACCGGCGAGTGGATTTCGTTGCATATCGTGAAGGTGCCTGTTTCTGATGTGGCGGGGCAATTTAGCTTCGTCATTACGATGGTGGAAGATATTACCAAACGTAAAGAACAGGAACGCAAACTGGCTAAATTCAGTCAATTCCAACAAGCTGTTTTAGACAATGCGCCTTTAGCTATTTATGCCCGCAGTATGGACAAAACATGGACCTTTATCAATAAAAAAGCTAAAGAACTCTTCCCGCAGGAAACTTTGTATTTAGATGAACATGACTTTTATAGCGAGCGAGAACGGAAAGTATTAGAAGAAGGAACTATTTTGGATATTCCGGAAGAGGAATATATTAATAGAAACAATGTAAGACTACTGCTCCACTTGATTAAAGTACCCGTAATGGATCAAGAAGGGCGTCCGTTCATGATGCTTTCTATTGCCGAAGATATTACGCAAAAGAAGCAACAAGAAAAAGAAATTCTGCAGAGCAAAAATTTCTTACAAAATATCGTAGACAATTTGCCGGTGGCCTTGTCTGTTAAAAAACCGGATGGTACCTATATTTTGTGGAATAAACGCAGTGAACAAATTTTTGGAGTGGCGGCTAATACCGTCATCGGTAAACAAGATTACCGTCAGGACATTACCAGAGAACAGCTGGACTTTGTGTTGGAGTCCGATAAGAAGGTGTTTAACAGCCATCGGGAGCTCAACATCGCCCAAGAGCTGATTTCTACCCCCAACGAAGGTGTGAAAATTATGCACACCGTCAAAACTCCTTTGTATAATTCTGACGGAGATGCCGATTATTTGCTCAATGTATCGGAAGATATTACGAGCAAGACCAAAATGGAACGCAAAATGCGGGAAGCGGGGGAGAAGAACTCTTTGCTAGTAGAAAATGTGCAAGAAGGAATTGTCATTTTAGAAGATCGGAAAATTATTTATTCCAACCGCACCGCTTGCCAAATGTTAGGTGTATCTTCCTCTGAGGAATTAACGGATAAATTGTTAGCGGATTTCATTAGCCCGGATCATCAACCGATTGCGCGCGAAAAATACGAAGCGGTGGTCAATGGTTTGGAAGGGTCTCAAGAACCGTTACAATTGTATTTTGCCCGGCCCGATGGAGGCAGAACGGAAGTGGAACTATCTGCTTTAGCTGAAAAGTATTTGGGCCGCCGTATTGTGTTGGTTTTCTTCCGAGATATGACACGCGCCAATAAGATGATGCGGGAAATCCGCTCCGAGCGTGAAACTTTCAAAAATGCGTTTGAAAAAGCAGTTCACCCGATGTTGATTTTGAATTCTAAAGGATATATTCAGACCATGAACCAATCTGCTCGGGAACTCTTTCACCTGCAAGAAAAAGATAAAGTGTTTTATCGTAATGTTTACATGCGCCCTATGTTGGCGCTGGAAACACGGCGGCAAATGTCCCAAGGGCAACCGACAGAAATGGATTGGGTGTTTGATTTCGATAAAGCAGCCGAGAAATTCCCCGGGCGTATTACCGGAGAAGGCAAACTGCCTTTACATATGAGCTTTGTGCCGTTTAACAAGCGAGATACTTCGGACGGTCAAGTATTGGCAGATTATTTGGTTACGCTACAAGTAAAACCTTCCTAATAAAACTCCCCCAATGCAAAGTTGGGGGATTTTTGCAAGATTAACATTTAGGCGCAGATGCGGAACAATATCCTTTTCCATAATCTTCACAAACCCTCCGTTTTTGTAAGTTACCGGTAAAAAACTACTATCTGCGGAACAAGCACCAGGTACATTTGCAATACATTTACCACCATCAATCGTGGTTCCAATACATCCATCACTGCGATTCGCGACACAAGCTCCTCCTTCATAGATTGTGGCATAAACACACGGAGCGGTACCACTACCCGGATTAGCTTCACATACTCCTCCATTATAAATTTTTGCATAACTGCACGAACAGTATCCTGCATCTGACTTACATATTCCTCCATCATATACTTTCACAGATCTACACCCACCGTCAGTTGCTTCGCATATACCGCCTTCGTTAATGATCGGATTTGTCCAATCATTTTTGTACCCACACATCCCATTTGCATATGGCATACCCATAGCAGTACAGCGCGCTTCTTCACTCACATAACATTGCCCCGTCGTATTGGCCCACGCACAGGGGCCGGGGTAATCTAATAAATATTTATCATAGCCGTTTTTACTGCCTGCCTTTTGTCCGGCTAATAGATTTTTACACAAGCGCTCCGCCCGGGCATCTCCGCTTTTGGCTTCACAAAACAAATAACTGTCCGGGTTTTTAAGTGCCATAGAAAGTCTTACATTCGGCAGGGTATCTAATTGTCCGGTAATGGTACTTTGACTGGCGGTTTTGGTATCTATACTATACTCGGCATCCGGCATAATATATTTATTATCTTGCGCTTCTCCGGGCAAAGATAAGACTAATGCACTAGTATCCTCTGCGTATGCTCCGTTTTCCATATAGGCGGCCGTTTGAGCGGTTTGTAATGCTTTGGCCGGGGCCAATAGGGTGCTCCAGCGGCTTTTGTCAATTGCGCCTTGATACATGGGGATAGCAATGGCTGATAAAACACCGATAATCAGTACGACTACTAGTAGTTCTACTAGGGTAAAGGCATGTTTGCTGTTTTGCATACTATTCTCCTTTTATTTCTGTTTTGGAAAATAGACGCAAAAAAACGGCCGTCCTATTTGAGCCTTTTCACCTAATCCAAACAAAACAGCCGTGGTTTGCCGCGCCCGAAGGCGTGGCAAACACTCGGCAAGTATCCCTTTGGGAGCTACCCATTAAGATACTTGCCTGATAACGAGCTGTTTTTGGAGGTGAAAAGTGCCTTGGGGTTCCCCAAAGCTCTCCGCATTCCACATGCGGTTCCAAAAACAGATTAAATTGATACTACGTACCTAGTATAACAAAATTTTTATACTAGGGTGACAACAAGCCGCATTTCCAGCGACTATTGATTAATTTCTTTTACTTCCACTTCAAAGGTTAATTCTTTGCCTGCCAGTGGGTGATTAAAGTCCAAGGTAATTTCTTGATCGGAAATTTCCTTCACAATAGCGCGGAAGGTATGTCCGGCATTGCTGGCTCCCACCATATCCCCTATTTTGAGTTGATCTGCATTCATAATAGCGGTTTTAGGAACACGTTTGATAGCTTCTTCCAATACGGGACCGTATGCTTTTTCGGCGGCAATTTTTACAGTTTTTTTGTCGCCGACATTCATTTGTTCCAATACTTCTTCTAATCCTTTAATGATTTGTCCGGCACCGTGCGTATATTCCAGCGGACCCCGTCCGGCGGAAGTATCTTGTACTTTGCCGTCTACAGTTAAGGTATAATCAAATTTTACTTTTGCGCCTTTTTGAATCATGTTTTTCTCCTTTATCCGCTGGTCAGGGCGGTTTTTCCTATTGTAACAAATTTAAGACTCACTCCCAAATATATTATTCAGCTGCCGGTTTACACGGTAAAAAGTGGCTCGTTTGGACATGTCTTTTAGCCGTTTAGATCCGATATAGGTCATGCAGCTGCGCAGTCCACCTAAAATCTGCAGTAAGGTAGGTTCAATCGGCCCGCGGAAAGGTATTTCCACCACTTTGCCTTCGCTGGCACGATATTTTTTCAAGCCACCGTAGTGGGCGTCCTGCGCATAGGCAGAGCTCATGCCGTAGAATTTCTTAAATTGTTTTTCTTCAATATGCAAAGCACAATGTTCTTTATCAATCATTTCTACTTCGGGGGTTTGATAATATTTGGTGGCTAGTTCTCCGTCACTTTCTTCGTGGCCGGCCAACATACCGCCCAACATAACAAAGTCCGCACCGGCACAGAAACTTTTGCAAATATCTCCCGGACACGTGCAGCCGCCGTCCGCACACACCATACCGCTTAGCCCATGGGTGGCATCTGCACACTCAATCACCGTAGAAAATTGCGGTCGGCCCACGCCGGTTAATTTGCGAGTTGTACAAACAGAACCGGGACCGATGCCTACTTTGACGATATCGGCTCCGCTTAAAATTAAATCTTCGCACATATCACCGGTTACTACATTTCCGGCCATGATTAAACTATCCGGCCAAGCGGAGCGTACTTTTTTGACATAATCTACCAAATAAGGAGAGTATCCGTTGGCCACATCAATACAAATATTATGAACCAGTCCGGACTTCATAATGGTGCTTATCCGTTGAAAGTCCTCTTCCGAAACACCGGAACTGATAAAGAGTAAATCATTGGTTTTAAATTGCTTTAAATTTTCTTGTAAAAAGGTGATGATTTCATCGACTTGATAATGTTTATGCAGGGCAGTAAAAAGATGATGTTTTTGCATCTCTTTGGCAATGGCAAAAGTACCGGTGGTGAACATATTAGATGCCACAATACCGGTCGCTTCAATGGAACGGGGACACCACTTAAAGGAATACGTGCGTAATACATTTACTTGAGAGCGTGAGGCCAACATGGAACGTTTGGGACGTAATAATACATCACAATAATCTAACTGAATATCATCTTGAATTCGCATAATCTCTCCTACATACTAAAATAAGTCATCAACAAGTCCGCTACATATCATAGCAAATTTGAAGCGAGGTATTGGCAAATTGAAGGGATTAAGTTATAATGGAAAATAGGAAATATATTATTGGGAAGGGGAATTATGTCTCAGAAAAATAGAAAAAAGGGTTTTACCTTGATAGAACTGTTAACAGTTGTGTTAATTATTGGTATTTTATCTGCTATTGCATTGCCACAATACCGGCGGTCAATAGAAAGAACGCGCGTGGCGGAAGCATTATCTTTGCTACGTGCTATTTATGACTCTTGCGAGAGAAGAGCCTGGGAAAAACAATGGAATTCGTGCGAAGAGGCGATTAGCGAAGGGGAGATTACATTCCCTAAGTTAGACATTGCTGTAAAAGGGACTTACGCAGATGGTGATCTTACCCTCAATACGGAAAACTTTTCCTACAAATTATCAGAAAGTGGTGTTGCGGGATTAAAAGCACAAGCTACAAAAGGAAACTATGCAGGAGCTGTAGTTAAGTTTAACGGACAAACATTTACTTGCCAAGCAGGTTCTTCCGGTGACGCAGCCAATGCCTGTACAGCCTGGGGATCCAGTACGTGGAATAAATAAGGGGATATTATGAATAAAAAAGGATTTACGTTGGTTGAAGTGTTGGTGGTAGTAGTCATTATTGGTATTTTGTCGGCGGTTGCTTTACCGCAATACCGTAAAGTGATGGAAAAAGCTAGTTTTACCAAGGCAGAAGTGATGGCTAAGTCTTTGTATGACTCCTGCGAGCGTATGGTAGCGGAGTGGGGCGTAGAAGAGTGGGGGGATATTAATTCTTCCGCACGTAAATTAGCCCGCTTGGATATTGGCGAAAATAGTTTATTACCTAATGGTTTCAGTATATCCGGGGAAACTATTACCGGGGCCGGATTTATCTACACATTGCGCAATTCCGGAGCTTGTTACGTAACCATTACTAAGCCATCCGGAGATGCCTATGCCGGGGTTTCCGTTGGATATAACGGGGCCAGTTTTTCTTGCAGTGGCAATGCAACAGCTTGCAATGTCTATGGTTTGGACTAAGGAGTATATATGAAAAATAATAAAAATGGTTTTACTCTCATTGAGATTCTGGTAGCTGTTTTAATTATGATTATTTTGGTCACAATGGCGGTGCCAATGTATGAGAAGGCTATTGAAAAATCCCGTGTGGCGGAAGTAAGTACCACTTTGAAAAAGATTGGGGATTCCAAGTTGCGGATTATGGATCAGATGAACTTAGCTAATTTTCATGGGGGTGCCAGTAATGATTTCAACATGAAATCTCTGGACGTAGAAATGCCTACTAGTAATGAATTTACCTATTCGTTGTATCCGGAGAGTTATCCCAATGCTGTTTGCGCGGTGCGGGCAAAAGGAGAATATCAGGGCACTGTCTTTTTGTACTTAGGGGATGCTGCCGCGGACTATTGTGATTGTTCTACTTCGCACAGTAGCGGTAGCGTGTGCCATGAATATTGCTTGCGCAGTACGAAAGTGTTTTGCGGCGGTACACACTGTGAAGAATATGGTATGGATAATTTCTCAGTCGGAACGTGTAATACAAGCAATTAATAGGAATTTTTATTGCCCGCAAGACAATTTTTCAGATAGATATCTTGCAGTAAATCATACATCGGCGCCGGAGCTATTTCCGGTGCCGATTTTCCTTCGTAAGTTTGGCAAACATTAGCTTTGTACTTTAATAACAGTTGTACGATTGCCGGACTTTGCAATTCCGTAACAGCATAATAAAGCGCATCGGTTTTCCATTGAGTCTGCAAATTGGGGTTGGCTCCTCTTTTCAGTAAATATTTTATGAGGGTTTCCCGGTCTTTTTCTGTTTTGAAATCGGCCAGTATTGCCATGATAAGAGCGGTGGTTTTTGTGTCTGTGAGATGATTGATGTCCGCGCCGGCTCGTATTAAGCGGGCTGCTGATTCCGCATGTCCATCTCGCACGGCAATAAACAAGGGCGTCCATTGGCGGCTGTTTTCTATGTTTACATCCAATCTTTGATTGATTAAATAAGAGATTAATTTTTCATTACCGCTAGAAGCGGCGGCTTGTAACGGATCAAAATCCATATTTTCGTAATGGCGAGCCGGGTCATTAAAATAAAGCACATAGTTCAGAGGGGCTCCCTCTTCCAAAAGATTTTTTACGCCGATTAAATCGCCCTCGTAGGCGGCAGCAATAAGTTCTTCTCCCAATTGGGCCTGATGGGCTTTGCGGTAGCCGATGGCTAATATAGACACCAAAATGATTAAAAGAAAAATAATTAATTTCTTCATGTGTCTATTGTAGCAAAATGTAAAAGTTGATTTCTGGGGTTTTTTCAGCTATACTACAAAGAAGTACCCTTTTTGATAATAAGGAGGAATTATGAACAAGAAAGCCTTTACGTTGATTGAATTATTGGTAGTAGTGTTAATTATTGGTATTTTGTCAGCCATTGCTTTGCCACAGTACAATAAGGCTGTGCAAAAAGCACGCACGGCACAGGGACTGGTCATGGCGCGCACCATGCGTGATAAAGCGGCTGCGTGGGTAATGGAGAATGATGCTATGCCTAACCTGTTGGAATTTAGTGAATTGTTGGATTTCCCTGATAAGACCTGTGATAGCAGCAGTTGTAAAGCACAAAATAAACCCAGCGGGTCTTGTACGTGTACAGTGGGGGATTATGCAGTTCTATATCGTATTACCAGCACCACCAAACATATGGCTTACTTTATATATGCTCCCAACGGAGTAGCTAATGAGACGGACGCGATTGGTAGCGGGTTTTACGTCAATACCGCAGACGGACCACAAATACGCTTGACCTGTGTGGCTGATAAAAACTCTGCTTCAGCCCTTAAGACGTGCAAAACCTATTCCACCACGCGTTTGGTCAACAATGACGGAATAGATTGGTATAGCATGGAATAAAAGTAAATAGTATATAAGATATATAAAAAACCCCTGCTCGTGTGAGCAGGGGTTTTTAGCGTTCAGTTTCTAGTAGTAATAATTTTTTCGTCAGGCTCAATAACCGTGAGTTTTGTTTATATAAGTCGCGTCTGTCAGATATAAGAAAGCCCCTTCTTGCTTGCGCAATCGGGGCTTTCAATGCTTGAGATATAGATTTTATTTCAAGACTTTTTCTTCCGGTTGGATAGCGGCCAAGTGTTTGTACAAGTCGCGTCTCCAAGCATATTCGCTTTCGGCGCGCTTGATTAACTCTTGGGCTAAAGCCGGGTTATCGCGCATTAAGCCTTTGAAGCGGTTTTCACCACTCATGTAATCGGCTAACGGCAAGGTCGGCGCGGTAAGCGGGCTGTCCACCTTGAGAGGGTTTTTACCCTCGTAGCGCATTTCCGGATTGAAGCGGTACAAAATCCAGCGTCCGGCCTGTACGGCGCGTTTGGCTTCTCCCATACCTTTGGCCATATCAATGCCGTGGGCAATACAGTGAGAGTACGCAATGACCAAGGCCGGGCCGTCATAAGCATCAGCTTCGGCTAAGGCTTGGATGGCTTGGTTCATGTTGGCCCCCATAGCAATTTGCGCTACATAGATGTTTCCGTAGGTCATGGCAATCATACCGAGGTCTTTCTTCGGCATCGTTTTGCCACCCGCAGCGAACAAGGCTTTGGCGCCTAACGGAGTGGCTTTAGACATTTGACCGCCGGTGTTGGAATATACTTCGGTATCTAACACCAAAATCTTGATGTTTTTACCGGAAGCTAACACATGGTCCAAACCGCCGTAACCGATATCGTAAGCCCAACCGTCACCGCCCAAGATCCAGACGGATTTGCGGACGAGATAATCGGCAAAGCTCAAGAGGCGTTGGCCTTTTTCGCAGGTAGATTTAGAAAGAATTTCTTTCATTTGAGCAACGTTCTTGCGTTGTTCTTCTATTTCTGCGTCGGTTTTTTGTGCGTTGTTGATAATAGCATCTGCTAAAGCAATGTGTTCTTTCAAGCAGCAATTCTTGGTTTCTTCCACGAGGGCTAAGGCATCTTTGGTGAGTTGGTCATAGGCCACGCGAATACCTAAACCGAACTCTGCGTTGTCTTCGAACAAGGAGTTAGACCAGGCAGGGCCTTTACCGTCTTCGCGGGTGCAATACGGCGTAGTGGGCAAGTTACCACCATAAATGGAGGAACAGCCGGTTGCATTGGCTACCGCTAAACGATCGCCGAATAATTGGGTCAAGAGTTTTACATACGGCGTTTCACCGCAACCCGCACACGCACCGGAGAACTCAAACAACGGTTTTCTCATTTGAGAACCTTTGACAGATTCTTTTTTGGTTTTTACGTCGGCTTGTTTGAGGCCCAAGAAGAAAGCGAAATTATCAATTTCATTATCGCGTACTTCGAGTTGATGTACCATATTGATAGCTTTCTTTTCCGGGTTGGTTTTGTTCTTAGCCGGGCAGTTAAAGATACAGGCACCGCAACCGGTGCAGTCTTCTACTGCTACTTGTACGGTAAATTTCTTACCGGCCAAGTCGGCTTTACCGTCGACAGATTTAAAGGTTTTGGGAGCGTTTTTGAGCTCATCTGCTTCATAGGCTTTGATGCGGATTGCTGCGTGCGGGCAGACCATAGAGCAGAAACCACATTGGATACAAGTTTCCGGATCCCAGGCCGGTACTTGAATGGCGATATTGCGTTTTTCATATTGGGTGGTACCCGTGGGGAAAACGCCGCCTTCCGGCATCTTAGAGGTCGGCAAGCTGTCGCCGCGTCCGGCAATCATTTCGCCTAATACATCTTTTACAAAGGCAGGAGCATCAGCCGGTACAGGAGCCTTGGTGTGTTTGGTAGAGGTTACTTGAGCCGGATATTTGACTTCGTGTAATCCTGCCAAGGCGGCATCAACGGCTTTGTAGTTTTTCTGTACGATTTCTTCGCCTTTTTTGGAATAAGTTTTTTCAATGGCGTGCTTAATGTCGGCGATGGCTTTTTCCGTCGGGATTACACCGGCGATACCGAAGAATGCCGTTTGCATGATGGTGTTGGTGCGGCTACCCATGCCGGTGGCCAAAGCAATATCGGAAGCGTCAATGGTATAAACTTTGAGCTTTTTGTCGATAATTTGCTTTTGTACTTCGGCCGTTAAATGATTCCAAATTTCATCGGCAGCATACGGAGCGTTAATGAGCACCGTGGCTCCTTCTTTGGCTTTGCCGAGCACATCGTACTTGTCCAAGAAATCAAACATATGTACGCCGATAAAATCGGCCGCTTGAATTAAGTACGGAGCGCGGATGTAATTTTTACCAAAGCGAATATGAGAAGTGGTCATGGAGCCGGATTTCTTAGAGTCATACACAAAGTAACCTTGAGCAAAAAATCCGTTGGCGCTGATGATCTTCATGGTGTTTTTGTTGGCACCGACGGTACCGTCAGAACCTAAACCGAAGAACATAGCTTCAAATACATCTTCGTGCGTTTTGCCTTGCAAAGTGGTGGTCGGCAAAGATTTATGGGTCAAATCGTCTACGATTCCGACGGTAAAATCTTTTTTCGGTTCTTTCAGAGCCAGATTGTCATAAACGGCTTTTACATCGGCCGGTGTGAAATCTTTAGAACCGATACCATAACGTCCGCCAATGATAAGCGGGGTGGTCGCAAATTTGGCTTTTGCTTCATCGGTCAAGAAAGCCGCGCAAACATCTTGGAACAACGGCTCACCCAAGGAACCCGGTTCTTTGGTGCGGTCCAAGACAGCCACTTTTTTAACGGTGTTAGGAATGACACGGATGAAATCGGCAATAGAGAAGGGGCGGAATAATTTTACTTTGAGTACGCCCACTTTTTGACCTTTCAAGGCTTCGGCGGCAATTTGAGCTACGTCGGCGCCGGAACCCATAACCACGATCAAGCGTTCCGCATCAGCATCACCGACATATTGGAACAAATCGTATTTGCGGCCGGTCAATTTTTCAAATTCGGCCATTTTTTCTTTTACGATTTCCGGTACGGCATTGTAAAATTTGTTCACGGCTTCGCGTTCTTGGAAATACACATCCGGGTTAGCGGCGGTACCGCGCACGGTCGGATGTTCCGGATTTAAGCCGCGGCCTTTATGTTGGGCAATTAATTTTGCGTCCATCATGCTGGCCATTTGTTCTTTGGTCAAGGGTTCGACCATGTTTAATTCGTGGCTGGTGCGGAAACCGTCAAAGAAGTGTACAAACGGTACGCGGGCTTTGAGTGTAGCGGATTGAGCAATCAGAGCCATATCCATAGCTTCTTGCGGATTATCAGAGCAGAGCATTGCCCAACCGGTTTGGCGTACGGACATAATGTCGGAGTGGTCTCCGAAAATGGACAAAGCCGTGGTGGCTAATGCACGGGCAGACACGTGAAATACGGTAGGGGTCAATTCACCCGCGATTTTGTACATATTCGGGATCATCAAGAGTAAACCTTGAGAAGCGGTAAAAGTGGTGGTCAAAGCACCGGCAGTTAATGCACCATGTACGGCACCGGAAGCACCGCCTTCGGATTGCATTTCCGTAACAACGGGTACATTGCCCCAGATGTTGGTCTCGCCTTTGGCGCTTTTCGCATCGCAGATTTCACCCATCGTGGAAGACGGAGTAATGGGGTAAATAGCGATGACTTCATTGGTGGCGTGTGCGACGTGTGAAACGGCCGCATTACCATCCATCGCGACTAATTTAGCCATATTGTAAATCTCCTTGTTGGTAATATAAAACGTTTCCTGCCGGTTACGGCAGATACTAACTACCTTTACATTGTACAAATTCCGCGCGCTTGCGCGCAACCGCGCGCGTAAGAGAGAATATTAAGCGTATCACGGATGGAAATCTTGGTCATAAAAAACCCACCCTCACGGGTGGGTTTTTAAGTGTAGTGAATAGTTAAATGTTCACTTTTTGTCCTTCCCGTTGAGTAGTGGGCAAGGGCATTTGTTCAACTTGTTGGAAGATGCCCAGCTGCAATTGTTGTAATTGTCTTTCATCTTTACCTTCGGTTTTGAGCTGATCTTCATACACATATGAGGTGATATAGCTTGAACCGTCATAATTGTATCTTTTGTTATTGTAATTGTAGACCATACGGATGACCACAAAACGACCTGTTTCCGGATAATAGTAAGCAAATACAGCGGAATCTTTTTCAGGTACTATGCGATAAAGTGTCGGTTCAACCCCTTCCGTTTGCGGTAAATAAGATGCCCATGTATCTCTATTGTTAATCCCTCTAAACGTTTTCCGGTAAGGACGATCTAAAACCTCTGCTTTTACCTGAGAATAAGGAGCCAACAACTCATTACGATAGAAATACTGCAAGTGCGGAAAATTCAGGCGCGGCGCCACTATGTATTTGGTAACTGTAAAGCGGCGAGGAGAGTTCTCATCATTTGAATAAGTATTTATAACATCTTTATCGAGATAGAAATCTACTTCCTCGTATGCGCCATGATGCACATCACGGAGAGGCAATACCTCATTATTAATTTTAACTACCGGATTGGTAGCAGGGATATTTTGTTGTTCGTAAGCTTCTTGAGCTTCTGCGCTTGCTGCCTCTAAGCTGGCTTCATTGATTAGAGCTTCGCCAGATTGAGCGTTTTTTGCTGGTTTAGCAAACAGCACGGTGCTTGCGATGACCAAGCAGATAAGTGTTACTAGTTTTTTCATAATACGCCTCCTGTAAAATGTACTCCTCGCATATTAGTATAGCATTTCTTTCAAAAAAGTCCATAGGTCAAAAGACCTATATGGAAAAATATTGATACCCAGAAAAAGCGGGCCCCTTTTGTTCCCGCAAAGCCTACAGATTTGCCGCACTAATGTTATGAAAGAATTTTCATAGACACATCGTCTTTTTATGTAATGTATGAAACCCTGCAGGGGCCTGCTTTTCTTGTTTGGTCGTTTTCTCGTCGGGAAATAAAAAAGGCTTGACTCGTTTTTTTTTTTTGCTACGATTTCTTAGAACGCCGCTGTTTTCAAGACACTTGCTTGCGAAACGTTGCATTACGGGCGTTTTAAGATTATTAAACAGGAGAATAAAAATGTCAAAGAAAGCCTTTACTTTAATAGAACTATTAATCGTAGTTCTTATTATCGGTATTTTGTCAGCTATTGCAATACCAATGTACCAAGGAGCAGTAGATAAAAGTCATTGGAGCACAATGTTACCGGGAGCCAAAGCGATAAAAGACGCAGAGGAAGCCTTTAAAATGTCCAATGACGGATATACCGACACGATGGCTAATTTGGACGTGACTATGGAGAACAGCGATTTAATATTTAACTTAATTACACCCAATAACACCTCTGAGCCCAATGTAATCAGAGTGACGAATAGTAAGTTAGCTAATGTACGGTTAGCCAGTTATTTAGACCAAAGTCCCATGTTTGCCGGGCAGTTGCATTGTGAAGCTAAGACAGGCGATGAACGGGCAGAAAGACTTTGCGGAAAATTACTTATGGGACAAGAACTAACTTCATCAGACGGCTACACGGCGTATTTATTAGACCAAGAGATTGATAAAGCCACGTGTGATAACGCCAGCCGCAGTTGGAGCACGAGTAAAACCAAATGTTACCGAACCACAACGGATAGATGTGAAGCCTTAGGTATGCCGGTCTTAGCCAGCGAAGGGGATGTGTGTGGCTATACGAATACTTCTTCCTCTAATCTAACCATAAAGGAAGGTATGTGTATCGCAACAGGAAACAATGGCTGTAGCCATATTACATTTGATGGAAATGAAAGTAGTTGTGAAACAAGAGATTCATTTGATAACTGTCGGTATGGTAATTTTAAAAATGGAGCCCAATGCACCGCTACTGCACAATGGGGGTGTATGGATTCTCATTATGCATCTGAAAGTACTTGTACCGCTAATGGGCCAGACGGTTGTAGAAATTCTACCTTTAGCAGTGGGGCTGTATGTGAAGCTAATATAAGTACTACTTGTTATGGAAGCACTTTTAATGAGGGGGCTAGCTGTAAAGCCAATCAGACTCAAGGTTGTGGTAGATCTACATTTAAAGCGGGTAGTAAATGTATTGCGAATGCTCCCAATACGTGTTGTGTGAATGGCTGCAATTGGTACGGGAGTGTTACTTATGACGGTGGCTGTTGTGAAGGGCCCTATTGCCCGAGTAATGCGCCCAAATGTTAGTTTACCGGAGCGGTTCCAGCCAGCGTTTGTAGCCGTCTGCTTTAACTACTTTGGCTTTGAAAATAGAGCCCGCCTTGACAGGGCGTGTAAAGGTCACTTGTCCATCAATATCGGGGGCATCTTTATAAGTGCGCCCAAAGGTTTCGCTGTCGGCAATCGCTTCCAGTGTAGTGCCTAGCAAACGTTTGTTAATACGGTCAATAACGCGGCTTTGCACTTCTTCCAGGCGTTGGTGGCGTTCTTGCTTAAGTGCTTGCGGCACTTGGTCTGGCAAATCATAAGCGGCGGTGCCGGCTTCTCTAAAATATTCAAAGACGCCTAAATTATCAAATTCATATTCATGGGTAAAAGCCAGTAACTCTTGGAAATCCTGTTCCGTTTCGCCCGGAAACCCTACAATAAAATTGGTGCGCAAAGACACATCCGGCACCCGTTTTTTCAGCATATCCAAGGTGCGGCGGATTTGCGCTCCGTCACAGTGGCGGTTCATCCGCTTTAATACCGGATCAGCAATGTGTTGCAAAGGAATATCCACATAGTGAAAAATACGGGCCGTAGAGGCCATTAACTGCGCCAGTTGCGGCGTGACACGATGCGGATAACCGTACATAATACGCAAGCGTTTAATGCGACGGTTTTGCAACAGTTTTTCCAGTAATTCTACCAACTGCGGCTTACCATATAAATCTTGCCCGTAAGAGGTGGTGTCTTGCGCAATGAGCGAAATTTCTTTGACCCCGTTTTGAGCCATTAAATCTGCCTCGCGCAGGACTTCTTTCATAGGTTTAGAACGGTAAGCACCGCGTAAAAAAGGAATGGTGCAATAGGCACATCGGTTGTTACAACCGTCGGCAATTTTGAGATATGCCGTATGCGGAGCGGTCAGACTCATTTTGTATTGCGGCAAATATAAACTTTTAGGAAGGGGGGAGAGTATGGCTCCCTTTTTTTGTAAAGTTTCTTCAATGTTTTCTTGCTCGGAAATGGAAAAGGCAACATCAATATCCGGAAAGTCTTTCAAAATTTTCTCTTTGAACCGTTCCACCATACATCCGGTCACGGCTACTTTTTTGATGCGGCCGGATTTTTTAAGTGCCAAAGCGGCGCGGATTTCGTTTTCGGCCTCTTCGACTGCCGAAGCAATAAAGCCGCAGGTGTTAATGATAAGCACATCCGTTCCTTCAGGGTCGAGCTGGAACTCATGCCCTTTGGCCAGCAAGCGAGCGGTAAATTCTTCGCTATTGGTTAAATTTTTAGGACAGCCTAAACTAATCAGAGAAAATTTCATATTGATATCGGGTAATATAAAAAATCAGACAGCGAGGTCGGCCCGTTGGGTTTTTTCTTCTTCTTTGAGCAATTCGTCTTCATCCCGTTTTAACAAAGCCATACCAAATGTGAGCACCCCGACGCGGCCTACTAACATTGCCATGATAATAATTAGCTTGCCAAGTACGCTGAGCTTCTC
The DNA here is from genome assembly GCA_017528825.1 of Elusimicrobiaceae bacterium. Lineage (NCBI taxonomy): Bacteria > Pseudomonadati > Elusimicrobiota > Elusimicrobia > Elusimicrobiales > Elusimicrobiaceae > Elusimicrobiaceae bacterium. Next base: position 38,796 of record JAFXOI010000020.1, read on the forward strand.
GGTGGCGCCGATACTCATTCCGCCGGTACCCAAAGCGGCGACCGCTTCAAAAAACAAATCCAAGAACGGTAAATTTTCCGTCCACACTAACAAGAACAAAGTCCAGAACAATAAAATGCTATAGAAAATAAAGGTAGAGTTAGCAATATATAAGCGGTGTACCGGAATTTGTTTGCCTAAAAAGGTAATATGTTTGCGTCCCAGTAAATGACTGGAAACAGTGGCTATCAGACAAGTAAAAGTGGTCGTTTTCAAACCGCCGCCGGTGCCGGAGGGGGAGCCGCCTATAGTCATCAGTGCCATGATAATGAGCAAAGAACAAGGAGCCCATGACTGGATAGATACCGTGGAAAAACCGGCAGTAGTCATGGCCGCAATGGCTTGGAAAAGCGCCGCAGAGGCATCTAAGCCGGGATTAGTCACTATAATCACAAAAGTGCTTGCCAACAAGGCTGCCAGTGTAGAAAGTACGATAATTTTAGTGGTATAAGAAATTTCTGCAGTACGGCGGAAAAGGCGGTTAAACAAATCGGTTACCACAATAAAGCCCATGGCTCCCGCCAGTGATAACAGAGAAATGACAAGGTTGATTGTTTTGCTCCCTTCAAAGGATAGGAAACTATCCGGAAACAAGCTAAATCCGGCCGTACAAAATGCAGATACACTATGAAAAACAGCGTACCATATTGCATTGAATACCCCATAGCCGTGGCGATAAAAATAATTGTATAAGAAAGCCGTCCCAATCAGTTCCGCCACGAAAGTAAAAATAATAACCGCGTGCAAAAAGTCATTGAGCCGTACCGTGCGGGGGAGTGCAAATTCCGTATTTAACAATTCCATATGGCGGTGGCGCAGCCGGTGGGAAAAAGACAGATAAATAAAAGAAGACATAGTCATGTAACCAATCCCAGCGAACTGAATAAACAGTAGCACGATTAGTTTGCCCAAAAAATTGTAAGACTCTGCAAAATTAACACTTGTCAGTCCTGTAGTAGAAACAGCGGAAGCAGCGGTAAATAGATTGTCAATCAAACTGATGGGTTTACTCTGCATAAAAGGCAAGGATAAAATGATAAAACCGGTAAAGGAGTATAGCAATACCGCCCGTAACATATTTTGATGCGGCGATAAGCGCAATACAAATAAGGTGTATCTGCGAAGGCTATTTCGTATAAACTGTAGACAGACTATAATCCAGTGCAGGCATTGTTTTATCATATATCTATTGTAGCAATTTTGCGCAGAAAAAAGCCTCTTGCTTTACAAGAGGCCTATAAAATTTAGTCAGCGGTGACTGAAAAAGTAATGTCGGGTCGTAAACTGTTATGTACCGGACATTTTTCGGCCGCTGCCACTAGTTTGTTGCGAATGTCTGCCGGTGTATCCGGCGGAAAATGCAAATGCACCGCAACCGATTTTAGACCGGATAAATTTTCGCCAAATACAGGTTTTAGTTGTATTTGCAAGCCGTCCATATTCTGTTTGTATTTTTGCGCAACGGCTCCAATCATGGTAAGCATACAAGCTCCTAAAGATGCCACCAACATATCGCCCGGCGTTACGTAGCGGCCACTGTTATCGTGAATGGTGTGTAAGATGTCGCTAATACCGCTGATTTGAAGTGTTACTTGGGAATTATTGCTATAAGTTCCTTGAATTATTTCTTCCATAAATGCTCCTTGAAACAGAAGTCAGTTTTTTATTGCTTTCTCAGCGTTTAGTATAAAATTTTTACATACGGTAAGCAAGCTGAAAATCGGATTATATCGCTTACCGGAGTGCCTTGTGCAAATAACGTTTTGTTTCTGTAGCTAATTTGTGACGTAAGCGCCAAATCATATACAGGTTGGGCAAGGTCATTACGGTCATCGTTAGGACGGCCAGTGCCCACGCGAAACGGGTGCTGATTCCCACTTCGGAAGCATCTAGGGAAACAGTTAAACTAAGCGAAAAAGTGGTCCCTAATCCGCCTCCTATCGCACAGGCTATTAAATAAAGTACGCGCCAAGTTTTAATCCATTTGCTACCAAATAGAAATTCTGTTGCTTTTTCTCCATAATAAGACCAACTGATTAAAGTGGTGAAGGAAAAAATAATTAAGGAGAAGGTTAAAACAGGTGTGCCAATATAAGGGACCGTGTGAAAAGCGCTGTTGCATAAATTGGCCGCAAATACGTCCGGATTTTGCCAATCTCCGGCCAAAATGATTACCAAACCGGAAAGTAAACAAATAAACATGGTCCAGATAACAGATGTGGCAGAGATAATACCCATTCGAGCCGGACTATGTGTAGTGGCTGCAGAAGCGGCAATAGAGGCACTTCCCATACCGGCTTCCGTGCTCATCACACTGCGTGATACGCCAATTCCCATACCGTTTAGGGCAGATACCACAACGGCGTATAAGGTAGTTCCTACGGCTCCTCCATATAGGGCCTTGCCGGTAAAAGCACTAGTAACCATAATTGCCAAGGCTTGCGGAATTTGAGAGAAATGCCTGCTCATTACAATTAATGTGATGAGCAAATACATGCCTCCCATGATAGGTACCAACCACTGCGAATAAGCGGCAATACGTTTGACGCCGCCGATTGTTACCAGT
>JAFXOI010000021.1 GCA_017528825.1 Elusimicrobiaceae bacterium
CCATCGCGGCGTTGCCTCCTACATGTACCGCGCCGCCTCTGTAATGGGTGACGCTGACGGGCAAAAAATGGCCGCCGCCGCCTATGATATGCAGAACTTCAAAGGAGGATCCCGGGCGGACGTCTTCCGCACCATTGAAACGATATTGAACGAGGAAAGAAAACACATACATTCAAAAGTAAATGAGGCCGGAGAGCTGCCCGGAGAATATGCCCGGGAATTGGACGCGGTGAACATCTGCCGGCAGTTTTTCAAAGAGAGGGAAAAAGCATTTAGGGAGGCCGTAAGTAATACGGACTGAACAGAATTAATTATTAACTTAAATACCAATCAATTATGAGTGATTTAGCAGAGCCAAAAAAAGAGGTTGAAACCCCCGTAAAAATCCGCAGAAAAACAGTGTCCGCACGTGTGACAGAAGAGGTATATAATGAAATTAGAGGAATAGCGGACAAGACCGGAAAAACCTTAGATGACATCATTAGCACAATGATACGTTACTCATTGAAAAAATTATCTGAAAATTAAAATTTGAAATCATGGAAATTGAAGAACTTGAAAAAGAATTGAACGAAACGCCGCAGGAGGTCAACGAGGCGGAAGTAACGGAAGCACTGAAGCAGACCGAAGAACCGCAAGCAGAACACATCACACCGGAAGCCGTTGAAGCGGAAGAAAACACCGTCAATTTGATGCAGTTCGGGCAGATCATCACCAATATTTATTGCGGGCTGTCCGATTACGTTTACAAGCGTGTCAAAAAAACATCAAGCGCGCCGGAGTGGGAACAAGACACAAAGGAAGCGATTGAACAGAGCTTAACGGCATTTTTAGCGCAGTACAATGTACGGATGACACCAACAACGCAATTAATTGTCGTGTTGGCCTCTGTTGAGGCGGTGCGTTATACGGTGCAACGCCCGAAGATGATGCGAATTAATCCAGGAAACAATGAACCAGCGGACAAATAAAATTGTGTTGGTGGTAGGTGGTCGCGGAACTGGGAAAACCACCTATTTAGAAAACCACGTGCCAACGCGGGCGGTGGTGGTGGAATACTTCAAGACAGACCGATACAAAGATTTTGAACGCCGCGTCAATTATGACAATTTCAAATTGCAAGAGGCCGTTAATAGGACGGTAATCTTGGAGGACGCAACACAGTTGATCATAGGCGGCGGCGGCCTCAAATTGCGCAGGCTGGCCGTATCATGCAAACAGTTGGGCAGTGATGTTTTCATTGTCTTCCATTCAACTAATTTTGTACCGCCGTTCTTGTACGCTCTTTTCGATTATATGATTTTGTGGCGGTCGGAAGCCCCGAAAAAGTCCGCGAAATTGGCCGCGTATTATGATGAGATTTGTAAAATTTTGTCAAAAAAACTTCCAAAAAAACACCAATGGCGCCCGCTGGGGGTGGTGCGGCAGGTGTAAACAATTAGAGATTAACAAAAAAAAATTTTTTAATTGCTGTTTGTTTACAAATAAATATTTATAGATTAGCACAGCAAAAAATTAATGTTTAATCAAAACCCAAAAAAAAATGAAACAGTATTTAATAACCTTTGCTATTGCAATGGCTGCGTGTGTTGTCATTGACTACGTTCTCCCGCTCAAATATGACGAAAGCGATGACAAGCTCGTGAGATTTTAGTAACAATCAAAAAAAAGTAAATTATGGATCTTAATACTAATTTTTTGGCGCGTGTTGGCTGGGGTATTGTCAACGGTAACGGCCAGGCAATAACTTTACAAATCGCATCGGCTCTCAACGGTGCAAAACATACCCATTACGCAGATGTCGTATTGAACGAGGAAATGTTACTGTCAATGGTGGCAAAGGGCGCAACAGACGGCCTTCTCGGAGTGTCGCCGGCAATTGATTTCACCCCGAGAGGAACAGACGCAAAACTTGACGCGCCATGCGATCCGGTAGAAGTCTTCCGCAAGTTCATGCAGAAAAACACCGTGCACATTTCAAAACTGAATTTTCGTGCAACCGCACAAAGCACACTCCCAACTTCATTGATCGTGCTCACCCCCAACGTGGCAACCGGCCAGATGGATCGCCAGGTGTTGAACGTCACCGCCGATACGACCATGTACCAGCAGCAGAATAATATCGTTACGATGAATAATGTGGATCTGTTTATCAGCCGCGACAGCGTGATCAGATTTGCCGGGGCATTCAACGAAGAAAGTCAAATTGTGTTGAACCTTGATGTAACAATTGACCGTTACATTAGCGTTGAACGCTCTTTGTATGAAAACTGTCGATTGCTCAACACCATGAGCGGCCAAGTGATCAAGGCCGTAGATGATTTGAACGCCGCCAACGCTGAGGCAACGCCGAACATTGTGACAATGCAGGCCGCAAATAAAGTCAATAACATGATGTCCTCAAAATTGGGCCCTTACGCTGGTGTCAACAGTAAAGGCTTTGACAGCAAGGGCAACCGTTAACCAATTTCTTAGGCGAGGCGTTGCCTTTACGCCTTGCCTTGTTTTTTTTTGTTATGCCAAATATAAAACCGGATAGAATAGACCAAACAGGTATTGACGCGGCTAATGGCAGTGTCACGTTTGAACAATTTTTGAAGCGCGTAGGATACAAGCCATTAAATTTTCCTGATTTTGACACGTGGCTAAAGCGCATTTTTGACGCAAACGGAAACGGGAAAATTGACAAGGGAAGCGAAAAAAGAAAATATAACAAAGCGACCAGAAACAGCGGAACCGTTAACGAATATTTGGCGGAGTGGCAACATGCGCAAGCGGCAGCGATTGCGGAGGATAATGCGACAGTTGACAATTTGCGGATTTTGTGGCAGCAGGGGCAGACGGAGAGCGCGAAAGAGGTGGCAAGCCGGGACGCGCTCACAAAAGAACGCAATAACATGGCGGGCGGCGGCCAGAAAAAAGATAACACCGCCATTTTGATTGCAGCGGCAGCAATAGCGATTTTATTATTAATTAAATAAAAAAATGGCTTCTATATACAGCAACATAGCAGGCGACAATTTCACCGATAGAATTGTGACAGCGGCACAAAACAAGAACGCCGGCAGCAGTTTGGAAGGGCTTGGAAACGCTACGATATGGGGTGCGATAATTAACGCAGGCTCGGGAAAATCAACGACACACACAAAAGAAGGAGGTGACAACAATTTAATTGTTATCGCGCTTGTTGCAGTGGTATTAATTTTAATGCTTGACTAATGGACAAAAAAAAGATCTTAATAATTGCGGTTGTTGGTGTTGTTGTGCTTCTTGTTTCAAAGAAAAAAAAAGAAACAGTAACCGAAAATTATAGCAAGGCGGAAGGGCTGACAAGCGCCGCCGGCGGTTTTGCCTCACAGCTCAACGACATTGCACAAAATGCGATAGACAACGCAACGGAACAGGTGATCAAGTTGGGCGATAATATAGCCCGATGGAGTACGCACAGATACAATAACGCCAAAGATAACTATGTATGGTAGTGGCAGGAAAAAACATTGACAACAAAAAATTGATCATTGGTTTGGTGGTTGCAGCCGCCGCCGGTGTGGGTGTGTGGCTTATTATACGCACAATCAAAAAAAGGAGTATTAACAATGTCTTTGGTAATACTTCAAGCCTTAACGCAGTGCAGAATTTGACAGAAGTAAATAACATATCATCCGAAATTGAAGCACAGGCCACGATCAGCAGGGACAAGGCCAACACGTTGGCGGCACAAATCAAAAATGCGTGGGGTGTCAATGATGATGAGGCGGCAGTATTTGCGGCGTTGCAACAGATCAATAATTATTCCGATTGGCTTTTGTTGCAAACGGCTTACGGCGTTAATTCATCGTTTTTAGGTGACCGGGATCTTGTTGCGGATTTGATCTACCATTTGAACGAAAACGAGCTGCAAACAGTCAATCATTTGTTATATAACAAAGGTATTCAAGCAAAATTTGAAAAATAATGACTTGGGAGGAATTTATAAAATACGCTAATAATGCGGCAGAGGTCGCAGGCGCAGCCGGTCACACTGTTGGTGCGGCTGTTGAAGGCTACAAGGGCGGCAGGGCTGGCGATGATAGCAAATACCGCAATATCAATGATATTGAAGTGAGTGCCGGCATAGATGATAAAACGGCAGAGACTATTAAAAAAACGTCCTCCGGGCTTGGGTTGATGGCGATTGCCGCCGCTGCGATTTTCTTTTTTGCAAAAATCAAAAAATAATGAAAAAGACAATTTTAATATTGGTGTTGTTGGCTGGGGCAGGGGTGGCCGCATATCTCATTTATAGGAAAGTGCAGGCGGACAAAAACGGCATGACGCTGTACGAGTTGAGAAATACAGAGAACAATAACAAAAGGATCGAAAACGGAGAAATTGCCGGGCCGCCTCAAGTGATATTGAAAGGAATGCAACAGCAATCAAAAGCAGTTAATAAATATTTTGTGAAAAGAGGGTAGAAAACAGAATGAAACAGGGCGCAAAAATAGGAATTTCTTTGGGAGTTGTGGCGGCTGTTGCCGCCGTTGGCGTGGTTGTGTGGTTGTTGGTCCGCAAAAAGAGGCAAACGGAAACAGCGCCGGAAATACCGACCGGAACCGTGACGGTTGACGTTGACAAAAACGGCTGGCCGGTGTACGATCGCGCACCTGGCGCACCAGGCACGAATATCGCGACACGCGCAAATAACCCCTTTGATATACGTTCGAGCGCGGAAAAATGGCAGGGGCAGATCGGCACCACCAGCGCCGGAAATGGATTTTGTGTATTTGATAGCTTGGATTATGGAATACGAGCCGCGTTTAAGATCTTGAAAACCTATGAAACAAAATACGGTCTTAAGACTTTAAAGGCAAAGCTTCAAAAGTGGGCACCGCCAAAGGAAAACCGAAAAACATATCCCGATGAAGTCGCCGCCCGGGCCGGTGTCGATGTCAACGCGATGGCGGCCTACAACGATCTTAATTTCTGGAAAAAAGTTATGCCGGCATGGGCGAAATTAGAAGGTTATGAGGGAACTCTAACAGCGGATCAGATTGAAAGAGCTTATAATTTATCATTGAAATAACATGAACGCAAAAACGAGGATCAAAGAAGTTAAAACCGCTTGGAAAGATATTTTTTTAAAGCACGTTAAAGGATCAAAGAACCCGCAGAAGGCCGCGAAGGAGGCCGGGAGCGAGTATCGCGAAAAATACGGATCAACGCGCCGCCAGAGGTGGAAGAACGCGCAGAAGAGCGCGAATAAGCCGAAGATGAGCAGAAAGAGAACACCCAAAAAAATCGAAAGAAGATGAAAGAATTATTAAATTTTGTTAGGCGTGGCCAACTGGATAACTCAAAATTGTAGAATATCATATATTTTGATATTGACGGACATGAAAAAGTCGGTTTTGAAAATGTTATCGCCGGTATGGCAGACGATATACATGAATTGGCAGAAAACAATAGTTAACAATTAAAATTTTAGCATTATGAAAGAATTATTAAAAATCGCGAAAGCGGCGCAAAAGGTTGTCGATGTCCATTATTCTGATTTGCAGGGAAATAAGGTTACCGGATTGGATCGTGTTATCCCCGCTATTCAGGACGATGTGAAAGCGCTTGACGAAAAGTCATAAAAAAAGTATCGCCACAGTTACCAACAGCAAAGCCCGGATCCGTTCAATGGTGCCGGGCTTTTTTTGTGTGCCACACTCAACCCTCCCAACAACGGCTTTAAAAGCAAAAACCCGTCACCGTTTCAATGGTGCCGGGCTTTTTTTGTGTGCCAATAGTATATTTAGACGCTGCAAAAATACAAAATTTTTTGATATTGATTAAACTTTTTGAATTTTTTTTGCTCAAAGTGTTGTAGATTGCAAAAAATCATGTATTTTTGCGGCACGAAAAAAGGACAAAAAATAATACAATGGAAACGAAATCAAATAATTGCACAGCTTCAAAAAATTGTACCGATAAAGGCGGCTTGTTGTCCTTTGTACGGTGTGCGTGCCGCCGGTCGTTTCCAACGCGCACCGTTTTTTTTGGAAACCCTATTATTAACCAATAAAAATTTATAACAATGGAAACAGATTTCAAACTCGAAAAATTAGAATTAGTAAAAGTGCCTGTTCTATTTAGGCATTGTGACGGCTGTATTTTTCAAACTGGTAGCAAGGAGAAAGAATGCGCAATGTTAAAAATACCGGAAGAAACAAAACAAAAAATAATTGTAAGAGTGTTTGAAAGACTATGCCCGGACGACACAAAACTTTCTTGTGTCCAAAGTGAAGACGGCTTCCCAATACATTATATTTTTTTATATTCCAGATATTAACCAATAAAATTTTAAAGCAATGGAAACAACAGAAAAAAAGAACATGTTAAATGTAAAGATCAATTTGCAGAGAATTGAAGGCGCTAACATTTTGACCGGCAAAACCGGTAAAAATTATTTGGCAATCCCGTTGGATGACAACAAACAGTTGTTTTGCGGCAAAAGCGGAATTTATTTTGATCTTTTGGCGATCCCTACACCCAATTCTCCTTTTGGAAAAGACTATTGTTTGCGTCCGCAGATAGATAAAGAACATTATGACAAAATGAGCGAGGATGAACGGCGGTTGATCCCCATTGTTGGCGATGTTACAGAGATAAAATTTAAGATCCAGCCGACCGCCGGCGAAACGCTGGAAGATATACAGTTTTAGATGATATGCCACATTTGCAATGAAAAAAACTGTGATTGATTGGCTTTCTATTTCCATAAAAAATAATGGTGTTTTCAATATAGAAAACGCGGTTTTTGATATTGAGGATTGCAAGACAATAGCACAATATAACAAGGGATTTTCTGTTTCATATAAAGGCGGGCAATGTTGCGCCCGCCTTTATTATGCCAATTCATTAAACCCTCTTTTCTCTATGCTTAAAATTGAAAATTGGTGCTTTTATCGTAATTTTTCGATTGTTTCATTTTTCAATGATTTTTTTGAAAATGTGGGGTTTGACTTTGACCACGTGCAAAGGGTGGATATTGCTTGCGACACGGACAACACTTTGTATTGCGGAAAGGATCCGCAAAAATTCAGTTACGGAGTATGGCGGGGGCAATACAACCGGGAGGCGAAATTTAACCGCGCCACGAAAAAAATAATTTTGGATAATGTGCAATTGATTGGATCCAAAGAGGCGGAAACGCTGAAAATTGGGAAAGACGGTATAACGCTGAAACTTTACAACAAAACAAAAGAATTGATTATAAGTGGAAAAGATTATATTTCTGAATGGTGGGGTAATGTTGCCGGTGTTGTTTGGCGGTCTGAAATTTCATTGAAATACGATGATTTGCAACGTATGCAGCCGGACGGCAAAATTTATGATTATTTATTTGGAAAAAATTCTCTGGCCAATGGGTTTGATTTTGATAATTTGGAGTTTATAAAGTCCATATATTTCAGCGTTTTAGAGCAAAGATATAAATTTTGGATCCCCCGCAGGAAGGGCGCGAAAATACTAACCCCTTTAATGGTCAATCCGGAGCATCACGAATGTATATTGATAGGAAAGGGCAAGCCCAAAAATTATGATATTTTGCCATATTCAACGTACCATCGCGGCGTTGCCTCCTACATGTACCGCGCCGCCTCTGTAATGGGTGACGCTGACGGGCAAAAAATGGCCGCCGCCGCCTATGATATGCAGAACTTCAAAGGAGGATCCCGGGCGGACGTCTTCCGCACCATTGAAAC